>NZ_KB895605.1:0-20534 GCF_000374885.1 Bacillus sp. 105MF
AATAAATTTCGCTTTTCCATACTGATCACGCACCTTTTTTAGAGTAATAGTATCAGTATGTCCAAGATTTAGAGATTACTTGCAATTATCTTGAAGTTTTCGCACCAGAACCGTTTGGGGTCATTATTGTGACAGAAAAAGTGAAAGCAATTATTGAAAAACATAAGTTTAAAAACATTAGATTTATAGATCTTGCAGAATTTAGATTTGCTTAATATTAACAACACCATTAATGAGATATATTTCTAAGTAGAAGGTGACAAATGATGAAAAGAAAAAATCTAATGATATTAAGTATAGTATCTATTATTACATTTTTAGGTGCTGGTTACTTAACTTATAGTATAGGTATTGAAAAAAGAACAGTAATAAAGTGTATGCTGAATCTAAGCAAAATCCTCCTGAAAAACAAATAGAAGGAGAACATTCAAATTCAGAAAGCAGAAAAGAAAATATTAGTAATTCAGCTGAAGAATCGGTAGAAACTCCTGTAGAACAACAAACATATACATTAGAAGAAAAAGAAAACATAAAAAAATCAAAAGAAGATTCAAACGATGAGGCTGTAAAAAACTTTTTATATCAACTCTATACGCAAGACAAATTGCTTCCATTAGCTTTTTCGGAAGCCGCTATAGGGAAAAATATAAGTAAATTAAGTCAACAAGAACTACAGGAATTATCTCAAAAAATTTATACCACAATTACAAAAGGTAAACTTATTATAGATGGAAAAATAGAAAATATACAACGTAATGAAAATTATGATGTATATGCGGTAAAACTCAAATTAAAAACGGATACGGGAAGTTCTGAAGAAGTATGGGAACTAAAAATTGATAAAACCGGAAAAATAATCAATGAAATTAATTGAAAACCTCCAGGTAGAAGCTTGATAACATTTAATCAAAATGCTAATACGTTACTACTCTGATGAAATTAAAATCAAAGTTTCTGAGATAAAAGAAGTCGTAAAAAATAATTCAATAAATAATTAGTTTTTAGCACTCGAATGAGTGCTTTTTCTTTATAAAAAAAATCAGCCCCGTACCAAACGGAGCTGCAAGGAAAAGAAAAGATGAGCAGTAGTCGAGTACATCTTATTACTAATTCATTAGCTGTAGAAAGTGAGAAAATTGTATTTTCACCTTATCAAAATGACAATTTTATTAACAAACTTCTAATACAGTTGGATTATAGAATTTATCACTTTCACAGGCCCGATACCAGCGTTCTTGTAGATAGGTATAGTGACAGGGTTGCTGTCATAGACCGTATTAAGAGAAATTTTCAGATGGTTCGATGCCATCTGAAAATTTAACATGGCAATAGAAAAAGAAAAGGGGGTACAGCCGAGATACATGTAATTTCGAGTCATAGACTTACTTTTATTTCCAAACAAAACCGATTGAACATATAGCTAGGTTTTATTATGTCTATTTACAATAAAGATTTTATTTTTGTCCATTATGGGTTAACCCTAATCATCCATTGGTTAGTTACTGAAAACACTTTGTTTCAATTGTGTGATTAGGGTGTATGATAATAAGTTTAAAAATGAAAGATTAGACATACGAAGGATTTTTATAAAAAAATCATAGATAAAAAACCCGATTTTAAATCGAGTTGGAAATAAAAGTAAGCCTATGACCTATTTTTACACGTATCTCGGCTGTACCCCTATCCAGGCTCTGGAGGATGTGCCCAAACAGCCGGAATCAAAATTCAATTAGAATATGATCTGCACAGTGGGGAATTCCTTAACTTTCAAGTTGGACCAGGAAAAAATAATGACAAAACATTTGGTACGGAGTGCCTAGATACCTTACGACCAGGAGATTTATGCATTCGTGATTTAGGTTATTTTTCATTAGAAGACTTAGATCAAATGGATCAACGAGGTACATACTATATTTCCCGTTTAAAATTAAATACGAATGTATATGTGAAAAATCCCAGTCCAGAATATTTTAAAAATGGTGCTATTAAGAAACAATCGGAATACATACAAATCGATGTGAAACAGATTTTGAAACAACTACAGCCTGGAGAAACATTTGAATTAAAACATGCTTATATTGGTGACAAACAACAACTATTTGCCCGTGTTATTTTTAATCGATTAACAGAAAAACAACTTCAAAAACGACGAGCGAAGATAGCGGAAAAAGAAAAATCTAAAAATAGAACGTACTCAGAGAAAAGTAAAATGGCAGCGGGATTAAACGTGTACGTGACGAATACACCTTGGGAATGGGTTCCGATGGAACAAGTACATGAGTTATATACTTTGCGTTGGCAAATAGAGATTGTCTTTAAAACGTGGAAATCACTCTTCAAAATAGACCATTATCGTAATGTAAAACAGGAACGATTAGAGTGCCAATTATATGGAAAGTTGATTGCTATTTTCTTGTGCTCTTCTACTATGTTTAAAATGCGCCAACTTCTTTTGCAAAAGAGGAAAAAAGAATTAAGCGAATATAAAGCGATTGGGATGATCCAAGATCATTTATCTCTGTTGTATCAAGCGATACAGAAAGACACCCAGGAAATAAAAAAGGTTCTCATCCGCCTATTCCACCTACTACAGAAAAACGGGCGAAAATCTCACAGATATGAGAAGAAAACAGTCTTTGATATTATGGGTGTTTTCTATGAGTATAGTGGACTTGGAAAACAAAAGAAAGCAGCATGATTTTTAAAAATGATACCTATCTAGGTTTATTTGGTATGCTCATTTTTAAGGACACAAAATATTTTAAGTTTTTTTCGTTCATATGAACGAAAGTTCATTTTATTTTCCTTCTTAAGTTGATAGGCATGTATGGTGACCCCTAATACGATAAGTCTCATGCGTTATAAAAACGTATGTAAAGGTGAATACGAGCTTTACATACGTTTTTAGCGTTTCTAGGAAAATAAAAAGGGTAGTCATTATTTACGACTTACCCCTTTCCCTACGAGCAAACGAATTTATAGAATTCAGCTATACCCCACCCTAACTTTCTATCTGTAAAAAAACTTTGCAACAGAACCAAGCGAACTCATTATTTAATTTAACAATGTAATTGGCGCTGTGTAAATTGTATCAATTGAACCATCAGCATTTTCAATTTCAATTTTAAAACGGAATGTGCCTGTGTCCCAAATTGATTCGCCATTGCCACTGAAAGCGACTATTTCTTCATTTGTTCCAGCTGGTAACATAGAACCCCAATTGAAGTCAGTTTCATAATAACCCCAGCCAGTTGCATATTGTTTTTCGATAGAAGCTTTATAATGTACATCATCAGCTTTATCATTTGTAACTTTTGCAATGACATTTTGCCCGAAACGGTATTCCGTAGCGTGTAATTGACTTGTGAAATTGTTCAACGTTTCGCTAGGACCACAAATATAACGACAGTATTCATCTGCACTTGCTTTTGACGTATCAATGTTCATCGCTGTTAAACCGCCAAGAGCCAAAGTTCCTCCTAATAATACTTTACCAAATGTTTTCATTTGAAATTCCCCCTAAGTATACTCTCAATTCGTTCGGTAGATGTCACATCAAGTAGTTTTATAACATTAATTAAAGCAAACGCTCTATTTTCCTCGAGTTCATTCGCTACCAATCTTTCATCTTGTAGTAATCCAATCTCCACATAAAATTCCATAGTTTTGATTCTCATGTATGTATCTTGATGTATATACGTCGATTGCCGATAATACGTTTTGTTTATTCACTTGTATTACCTTTTAATTACCGTTTATTGGTAAGGTGTTAGTTCTATTATACATAATATTGGAATATACTTACAAGAAGAAATTAGGCTATGCACAAAATGAACCCAATAAAAAAACAATGATATGGGCAGTTTTCTATAATCATATTACAATTTCTTTTTTATAAAATTGAATCTTACTATGTAAATTATTTTGAATGTAATTCAGTTATAATAATAGATATAAAAGGAATTAATAAGGAGTTGAAGGGAAATGAAATTTGAATTGAATACAATTCATAGTGAAACTTCTTTAGAAAATATAGAGAAACAAAAGCAAAATTTCACAAACATAATTTCATTATGGAATCGTGATTATATTAATGAAGCAGAATTTAAAAAGGAAAATAATGAAAAAGAAGATTCATATACATATGAGGGATTTTCAGATGAAGAAATATTGTACTACTACTTGAATCGGCAAACACATTTTGACGAAGAAAAGCGTATAAAGGATACATCCAGGACTCTATATGCACGTGATCTAAGCCAGTTCTATTTTTTTCTCAAACAGAGTACAGAATTTCTGCAGCAAGATGTTAAAGATTATGAAGTTGGTCAAGTTTGGAGAAACCTAAGAAAGCGGCATATCCGAAACTATCAAAAGTGGTTATCCCAGGAGGCAACCTCCTATCAATCAAAAGAAAAGTACAAACCATCCACGATTAGTAGGAAACTTGGTGTGATCCGTTCTTATTTGAAATGGCTATATGAAGTTCAATATATCCAGGAACCTCTTCATGTGGAGATTCTAAGTACGACCATTAATAAACACCATAAACCAAAACGCGAGTTATCATATGAGGAAGTGAGGCAGTTGCTTCATTACTATAGGGACAATGAAATTAATTACGCTTTATTATCGGTTCTAGCTACTACAGGGTTACGTGTTGCAGAAGTTGCGCATGCAATGTGGAAAGATCTTGAGTATGACGCTATACGTGGACGTTATTATTTAACAGTAGATACAAAGGGAGATAATGAGCGGATTGTTTCTATTAATAAAGAAATCTTTAATCGCATTGTTGCTTTTCGAAGTCGTAGACGATTGCCTATAGATATAGGAAATAAGAATGGCGGGACCATTTTTCAAACGAAGAACCATACTGCTTATCGAGAGAATTACTTATCACAATATATTTCTAAGATCACTAAGGATACAAAATTACCCTTTACAGAGAATATACGAATTACTCCCCACTTCTTTAGACATTTTTATGTACAGTACTTATATGATTATAAGGGACTAGCACCTCATGTAATTGCAGCTGCAGTTGGTCATAAAAATGATCGGACTACGAAAGAAAATTATTTGAAACAACGATTAACGAAAGATAACGATGCTGGGAATTTAATTATGGAAGATGAATTTTAATTTTACCACTTGATATCAGATATCAGTCTTATTGGAACTCAGTATTATCGTTTGTAGTTGTGTATTTTTTTCATAATTAAAATAGATTAAACCTCTATTTATTAGTGTCAATTCTTACAAGGTCATTAATTCTTCGCCAAGATTCCCTAACTATAAAACATATCCATAGGGAAGCGTGTAGAACCTTGTTGTAATAAGATATTTTTATTATTTAGAATAAGTATATGTAATAAAGCAACTCAAAAAGAAAAGCACTCTATAAAGAGTACTTTTCTTTTTGAGCTACTGAAAATATCACACCTGTTAATTTAAATTGACTTTTTTATGTAAAGTTACAGTGTGTTAAGTATTTAAATTAAATACGAGGTGTAATCATAATGACAATATTATTGGTACACAAATTCGAATGCTAAGAAAGCGTCAAAATTTAAGCCAAGAAGCACTAGCTTTTAAAGCAAAATGTTACCCTACATACATAGGACAAATAGAACATGGTGAAAAATTGATCCTTCAAAAAATTATACGAATACACATCGACCTCTTTACCAAAATCATATTAATTTGCTTCAAGAATTTAATATAGAAGAACAACAAAAAATCTTTGGGATTTTTAAAAAATTAGTAGCATGGAAGAGGTTATAACATTTTGTAAAATGTCGATACTGTATTAAGAATGGAGATATAGAAAAGGAAAACATACTACTAAAAGTAATTCCCACTCATAATTCGCGAAAAATCAAATTTATAAATAGTTATCCAACCCCTAATATTTTACTTACTACTTGAAGAAGTAGACCTTTCGCAGTATTTTGAAAAAGCTCAGATAAAAATTCTTTAGCATATTTTTTAATAGTTGATTCAAAAAGAACCATATCCTCTTTTTTACTAGCAGTAAGAGCCTCAATACTTGCTTTTTTTACATCAGAATCAATTTTAATAGAAGATATTACCTTTTCTAAATCAGAAACAATTTCTTTCCAATTAAAATTAGAAGGTGTACTAGCATTTAAATTATTATTATTACCGAAAATTGCTCCGTTTATAGAAGTATTTTTAATATTCCCGATTTTTACGGAATTATCCTCATCATATTTATTAAAACTGTCTGTATTATGTGAATTTACATTAGAGTTTTCTTGAATAGTCGCATCGAAAACATTGTTATTGCCACTTACTTTATAATCATTTCCATGAATTATTTTTTGTTCTTTTATATTTACTGTATATTCCATGTTTTTATTGTTAAAGGCTTTTTCTACAATAGATTTGGCTTCTTCTAAAAAAGGCTTATCTGAAAAATAAATTCGATAGTATTGACCTGAATTCATTTGGAAATTTAAGTATTGCTTATTACTTGAATATGATTGATAAATTAACCATATATATATACCAGAAAGACCACATCCGATTAATCCAACTATTAGAAATTCAAATAATATAAAGAAAGAAATTAAAAAAATAAAAATAGCGATAAACGGCACTTTAAATTTCTTTTTACCTGCATATAAAATCGCTATATTACTTAAATGTAAAGTAATATCATTAAGTTTTAAGATGTTGTCTTTTATAGTAAAAGCCTCGGTCACAATTTCTTTGTCATCTGAAGCTAAGAATGTTTTAAAATTATTCTCCATATTAATTAACTCCTTAACAAATATTTCTTTTTCTATTACTCAATTAAGATGAAAGATTCTCCCTTTCATTTCCATTATATTAATAATTCGGCAAAATAACTGAATAAAAATTACGGTTTTGGCGTAAAGAACATTTGATAGAAGTATAGAATCTACATGACTTATTCAATGACAAATTATGATACAATTCCAAACAACTGATGTATGAATCCAACTTCATTCTGAGCAGACTTCACCTGTGAGTGAATTTGTGCTTTTTTCATCATATACATGGCTTCAAGGGCCAATCTAGGATAAACTACCATCATCTAATTTTTATAAGTGTATTTGAGAATCTCTAAAGTCTTTACAATCAATAACTTGTAATTGTATCAATAGAGTACAATCTATTTAAAATGTTAAACTTTTAAAAATGAAGAACATTACGTCATTTACAAAACTTAATAACCGGAAGATATTTCTTAAACTTACAATTTTCTTTTTTGGGGTCGTGTCAGGCCTTATAAAGTACATTTTTCTTGAGTGTCTCCAAAAATAAAGATTGGTTACTGTATCATTTCAAAGAATTCAGGTGTAACATACCGTTGTAATTCTTCCGCAAATGGTTATAGTTCACTTTGAATCGAGAGATTCATAAGAAAACGTCACCCTTTCTAATAATTTAGTTTATTTAGAAAGAATAACGTCTTTTTTGCTTAATGGGTAGTGTAAAATCTTAGCTTGATAGCGATGGGGTGGTACTCTAATAGTAAATAGCTTGAGATTAAAAATTCTCGTACTTCATAAATCATCATCGGATTGTTTACTAATTTTTATTACCATCCAAGCCAAACGTTCCCTTTGTGCCATGATTTATCTGTATTTATTAAAGTTACAACATATTTCCCTGCTTTCATAGGACCAAAAAAGTTTGTAACATGTTGGTTACCACTGGTCGGTTGTCCCTGCACAGTATGAGTTATTGTTTTTCCAGATGATAGATTTTTTACTACAACATTAAATTTAAAAGGTTTATTGTTTTGAAAAGCTACTCCAATATATCCGTTATTTGATGCAGGTACGGTTTTATTCACTTGAATTGATGTAGAGAAATTGTAATTAGCATTATATTGCCATTTAAATGCTGCAGCTAGGTTTTCTTGCATAAGGTTATTTGGCTCAAAAGAATTTGGAGCAAAGGGACTATTAATTCCATTTTGGAATTCAATCCCTTCTGAAATGTATGGTTGATTTGCTGAAGAATTTGTTTCAGTTGCATTACCAGTTTCAGCCTTAGCTTTTATGAATCCTAATTCTAATGGAGCTATGGTTGATACTCCTAAAACTCCGGTTAATAGCGCACTTGATACCATAATTTTTTTTAACATATACTCATCACCTTCCCTTGTAATCAGAATTATCTAACTGTTGATATTATAGAATTGATTCACTTTTTTTAACATACTGAAAACTTGAGAAATATATATTTTGAGTATGGCAACATGCCCATCAACTTAAGAATTTTATAACACCCCAAAACAAAAAAATGTACATTTTCACCTGGAACTGCCATTTTTCTCGTTTTAGGGTATTTACGGTTCTGGTGCAAAAACTTTAATATATGTGTAAGTAATCTCTAAAACTTGGATATACTGATCCTATTACTCTAGAAAAGGTGTGATTGGTATGGAAAAGAAACATGTATTCAAGTGGAAGCATTATCAGCCTGATGTTATCTTATTAACGGTAAGATGGTACCTGCGGTACAACCTCAGTTTTCGTGATTTAGTCGAAATGATGGAGGAACGGGGCTTATCCATTGCTCATACAACGATTATGCGTTGGGTTCACCAATATGGTCCTGAGTTAGATAAGAGAGTTCGTCGTCATCTTAAGAAAACGAATGATTCTTGGCGAGTAGACGAGACGTATATTAAGGTCAAAGGAAAGTGGATGTATTTATATCGTGCAGTTGATTCAGAAGGAAACACCATTGATTTCTACCTAAGCAAAACAAGAAATCACAAGGCTGCAAAGCGTTTCTTCAAGAAAGCTTTGCAGTCTTTTCATGTTTCTAAACCTCGTGTTGTGACCGTTGATAAAAATCCAGCTTATCCTATCGTTATAGAACATTTGAAGAAAGAACAACGGATGCTCGCTGACATCCAAATAAGACGAATAAAATATCTGAATAACATAATCGAGCAAGATCATCGCTTTATCAAGAAGCGAGTGCGTACCATGTTGGGATTGAAATCTTTTCAATCAGCTAAACGAATGTTGGCTGGACTGGAAGCGATGAGAATGGTTAAAAAAGGACAGACTTTACAAGGGGAGAAGTCTGTCAAAAAACAAATCAAGTTAATTAATCAACTCTTCGGTCTTACCGCATAGTAGTAGATTCCATTAGGAATCTACACTGCTATTTCTAATCTACATATTATTTGCACCAGAACCATCTTTTGCTTGGTATTTGCTGGTTCGTTGCACGAAACCAAGATCTCGTAAGATATTTGGAGATAAAAAGCTTTGAATCTCTTGAGCAAATAGTTGTAATTCATTAGATACAGAAATAGACATACAAAAACGCCATCCTTTCCTATGATTCTACAGAAAGAATAGCGTATTTTTTCATTTTAGGGGGTATTTTGTTTTATTAGCTTGATAGCGATGTGGTGAGACCACAATAAGTAGAAAATAATCTTTTATGATATAAATCGCTTTATATTCGCTTAATTCCCGTTTCTTCTTGATGAGAATTAATTGGCACATTTGAAACACAGAAGCTATTTTGAACGTAAGGGATTTGTAAGGAATAGGTAAGGAAAAAGAGATTTTCATTGTGTATGATCAAAATATAAAGAAGCATGAAAGGCGGAACAGATATGACTTATATATGAAAAACAAACCAGTTAATAAGAGTGTTTCATGGAAAAAAAATAATTTCTTAGGTTAACATACATGTAAAAAGAGGGATTTACCGTTTGTTAGGACAGAATGGCGCTTGTAAAAATAATCATTATGAAGATGATTACGAATTCAATGTTGGCTTTTTGTCATCGGTAGAGATGATAGCTGTGTGGTTAGTATGAAATAGCAAGCACCTACAAATATGAATAGAGGAGAGAAATGCCCTATGAAAACACGTAGTCAAATTAAATTTGCAAGTCTTGCCCTTTTAATAGCTGGAAGTTCCCTGTTATATACAACGCCAGCTTCAATTGTAAAAGCAGAGTCCACTCAAAATGTATCTAGTTCGTTACAAACAAGCAACCAACGAGATAGTAATTCCGTCAAAGAAGCAATGCGGGATACATTGCAACTTGGATATCCGGGGATACTTGCTAAAACTTCTGAGGGTGGAAAAACGTGGAGTTATGCAGCTGGGGTAGCGGATCTGAGCACCAAGAAACCAATGAAAACAGATTTTCGTTTTCGAATTGGCAGCGTGACAAAGACGTTCACTGCAACAGTTGTACTTCAATTAGCCGGAGAGAACCGCTTGAATCTAGACGATTCTATTGAAAAATGGTTGCCTGGTGTCATTCAAGGAAATGGATATGATGATAACCAGATTACTATCCGGCAATTATTGAACCACACAAGTGGTATCGCTGAATACACAAGGTCAAAGGATTTTAATATGATGGATACAAAAAAATCGTATACTGTTGAAGAATTAGTAAAGATGGGAATTTCGATGCCTCCAGATTTTGCTCCAGGAAAGAGCTGGTCTTATTCAAATACAGGATACGTATTACTAGGGATCCTTATTGAAAAAGTAACAGGGAACAGCTATGCGGAAGAGATTGAAAATCGGATTATTGAACCGCTTGAATTGTCGAATACATTCTTACCTGGCAATTCAAGCGTGATTCCAGGCACCAAGCATGCCCGTGGATATATCCAACTAGACGGAGCAAGTGAGACAAAAGACGTTACTTATTATAACCCAAGTATGGGTAGCTCGGCTGGAGATATGATTTCTACTGCTGACGACTTAAACAAATTCTTCTCTTACTTACTTGGGGGTAAATTACTGAAAGAACAGCAACTAAAGCAAATGCTTACTACAGTTCCTACAGGAGAAGCTGAACTTGGTAGATATGGTCTTGGAATCTATGAAACTAAGCTTCCAAACGGTGTCTCAATATGGGGACATGGAGGCAGCATTCCAGGGTTTGTTACTTTTGCTGGAGGCACACTTGGAGGCAAGCATACATTGACCGTCAATTTGAACAGCCTTAAAGCTGATAGTCCTAATCCTTTTAAAAATATTTTACTTGCTGAATTTAGCAAGTAGGCAAAAGGAAAAACGGATAAATTTTGTCATATTTTTTATAGTTAAATAAATAAGTGATGAAATCGATCACTTATCTAAGGAGGCAATTTTCTCATGAAAAATAAATTATCTGGGGTATTAGCCGCTACATTGGCGCTAACGATGACCCTACCAACAGGGGCGATAGCGTCTTCTAGCAGTAAGACTCCGGTTGTAGCTAACCAAGAAGTTGCTAGCCAAGAACTGGAGAAGATTGCGGCAGAGAAGGCTGCGCTACTCACGAAGTCCTATGGGACGACTAGCGTACAGTATGCGCTAATTGATAATGGCAAACTTATTTTGTCGGGTCAGACAGGCAAGAACGATATGGAAGAGAAACAGCGGCTGACCAAAGATACTATATACGGGATTGGTTCAGTCAGTAAAATGTATGCAGCAGCGGCTGTAATGAAATTGGTCGACGAAGGAAAAGTCGATTTGGATGCTCCTGTCGTCCACTATGTTCCTGATTTCAAGATGAAAGATGATCGGTACAAACGCATTACGCCGCGTATGCTGTTGAACCACTCCTCCGGCTTGCAAGGTTCCACGTTAAGTAATGCATTTTTATTTAACGATAATGATACCTATGCCCATGATGTCTTGTTGCGGCAATTGTCCAACCAGAGCTTGAAGGCGGACCCTGGCGCGTTCTCGGTATACTGCAACGACGGCTTTACGCTGGCCGAGATTTTGGTAGAAAGAGTCAGCGGTATGAGCTTTACCGAATTTCTACATCAACGGTTTACAGAACCCTTAAAGATGAATCATACGAAAACGCCGCAGGACAAATGGGAAGACGAAAAGCGGGCGGGACTTTATTTTCCGGCGTACCAAGGGCAGCTTCCCATTGAATCGGTGAATGTGATTGGTTCGGGAGGGATCTCTTCCACGGCAGAAGATATGGTGCGATTCTCACAATTATTTATGGGACAGGGAAAAGGGATCCTCTCTGATAAGGCAGTCAAGGCGATGGAGCAAGAGGAATATAAAAAAGGAATGTGGCCGGGGGAGGGAGATAATAGTTTCAACTATGGCCTTGGCTGGGATAGTGTGAAACTATATCCATTTAGTGAATATGGGATAAAAGGCTTGGCTAAGGGCGGCGACACGGCACTGCAACATGCTATACTGGTCGTGCTTCCGGAACAGAAGATGGCAGCGGCTGTGTTGTCATCCGGCGGCCGAAGCTCTACAAATCAACTGCTGGCAACTGAATTGCTGCTCGCCGCGCTTAAAGAGAAGGGCACAATTAAGGACATCAAGCCAAACAAATCCTTTGGCAAGCCGGTCAAGGCCAAAATGCCTCAAGACGTGGCGAAGAAAGCGGGCTTTTACGGCAATAGCGAAAGTCATTTCAAAATAGAAATTACGAAGAATGGAGAACTGTTCTTACCATCTAATCGAGAAGAAAAATATGTATATACTGCGAATGGAAGCTTTATTAATGAGAAGGGTACTTCCAAGCTCAACTTCGTCACCGAGAAGAATGGAAGAACTTATTTGAAGGAGAGCACATATAAATCGACGCCAGGCTTAGGGCAAAATGTGATGACTCACTATTTAGCCGAGAAACTAGAAGACAATGTGCTATCGAAGAAAACCGCTGCCGCATGGGCGAAGCGGGAAGGCGTCAAGTTCTATCTCGTGAACGAGAAATTTAGTTCTATTGAATATCTCGTTCAACCGAAACTTCTTACCACACAAATTACTCGCAAGGAAGGCCTGGCGGGCTATTGGGACGGCAGAAAAATTACAGGTCCGAACACCGCGGTGCATCAGCTCCAGATCCCCGTGATGTATGGCCGTGATACGACGGAAACTCATTTCTATACAGAAGACGGCATTGAATATATGGAGATGGCCGGATTGTTATACGTAAGTGGATCCAACGTAAAACCACTTGATGCAGGCCAATCATCCAAAGTTACGCTGCAAGCAAATGGGCATGCGAAATGGTTTACGATCCCGCAAGCGGCAGCAGGGAAAACGATGACCGTGGCGTTGCCATCGAAGAGTTCGTTCGCGGTGTATGATGAGAAGGGAGTATGCGTCAATTTTACCGTTGTGAACGGCAATAACAAAGTAACACTGCCGAAGAACGGAACGGTTGTATTTGCTGGAGCGCCAAACTCAGAATTTGCAATCACGTTGAACTAGCTACAATTCAAGATAGACTTCAACAAAACCAGTATGACACAGAAGAGGTGTTTTGCTGGTTTTGTTTGTATTTACGTATGATCTTTACGAAGAGGCTTTCCATGAATAATATCACGCTCAAAATCTACAAGAACAGCTAACATACCAGTTCTGGGCAATCATCTTTTGCCCCACTCATCTTCTCGGTGTAAATACGTTCGCAGCCGGCATTATGATGTACAAGCCCTATACGATGCAGGAATTATCCGAGGTGTTTCGGCTACTAAGTTTAACCAACATGGCACACTCACACGTCAACAGGCTGCACTTATGTTAGAACGAACACTAGAATATCTAGGTGTAGAAAAAGAGTCAAATACAGGGCCCTACCACACATCCATCAACTTAAGAAGAATAAACGCCACCAAAACAAAAAAAGCCCCAAATTTTTCTTGAAAATAAGTTGGGGCTTTTGAACCAGAAAAGTATATTTTTAACTATGAAAACTACGATTAATTTTTCCTTTTTTCCTACTTGCTAAATTCAGCAAGTAAAATATTTTTAAAAGGATTAGGACTGTCAGCTCTACCCAAACTATTCCAATTGACGACCAACGTATGCTTGCCTCCAAGTTTACCTCCAACAAGAGTAGTAAAGCCTAGAATGCCACCTGTGTGTCCCCATATCGAGACACCGCTTGGAAGCTTAGTTTCATAGATTCCAAGACCATATCCATCGATTCCTTCTTTTCCTGTAGGAACTGTAGTAAGCATTTGTTTTAGTTGCTGTTCTTTCAGTAATTTGCCACCGAGCAAGTAAGAGAAGAATTTGTTTAAGTCGTCAGCAGTAGAAATCATATCTCCAGCAGAGCTACCTGCACTTGGGTTATAATAAGTAACGTCTTTTAGTTCACTTGCTCCGTCTGGTTGGACATATCCACGGGCATGGTTGGTGCCTGGAATAACACTTGAATTGCCTGGTAGGAATGTATTCGACAATTCAAGTGGTTCAATAATCCGATTTTCAATCTCTTCCGCATAGCTGTTTCTGGTTACTTTTTCAATAAGAATGCCCAGTAATACGTATCCTGTGTTTGAATAAGACCAGCCCTTTCCTGGGGCAAAGTCCGGAGGCAGAGAAACCCCCATCTTCACTAACTCTTCAGCCGTATACGATTTTTTTGTATCCGTAAAATCAGCGTCTTTTGACCTTGAGTATTCAGCGATACCACTTGTATGGTTCAATATCTGCCGGATAGTAATCTGGTTACCATCATATCCATTTCCTTGAATGGCACCAGGCAACCATTTTTCGATGTAGTCGTCTAGATTCAGGCGATTCTCTCCAGCTAATTGAAGTACAACTGTTGCGGTGAACGTCTTCGTCACACTCCCAATGCGAAAGCGAAAATCTGTTTTCATTGGTTTCTTGGTTCTCAGATCTGCTATCCCAGCGGCATACCCCCACGTTTTTCCACCCTCAGAAGTTTTAGCAAGTATCCCCGGGTATCCAAGTTGCAATGTATCCCGCATTGCTTGCTTGACAGAAGTACGATCTCGTTGAGTATTTGTTTGTAACGAACTAGATACATTTTGAGTGGGCTCTGCTTTTACAATTGAGGTTGGTGTTGTATATAACAAGGAACTTCCAGCTATTAAAAGGGCCAGACTCGCACATGTAATTTGACTACGTATTTTCATAAGGCATTCCTCTCCTCTATTCATATTGTATAAGCGTTTGCTTACTGTTCCTTACTTCCTGACAAGACTTAGGGAAAGGCCCTCACTCATGCCCCAGTACAAAGGTATCTATCAATACCAACAATTTGAGCCATTTAAGTCTCCATCCCTTCTATAACAAAATTATTCAAAGGTATGAAAGCATATTATTTATCCTTAGTTATTGTTAGGATTAACACAACATGAGACATAACCACACCCCATATTTTACTTTATTTATCCATAATATGTATTGAGAAATAATGTAAATCCGGCTAGGAAAATTGCAATGAATCTATAAATCTTGGACATACTGATACTACTAATCTAAAGAGGGTGTGTAATTGGTATGGAAAAGGAAAATATATTCAAATGGAAGCATTATCAGCCTGATATTATTTTATTAACGGTAAGATGGTACCTACGGTACAACCTCAGTTTTCGTGATCTGGTAGAAATGATGGAGGAACGGGGTTTATCCATTTCTCACACAACCATTATGCGCTGGGTTCATCAATATGGCCCTGAATTGGATAAGCGGATCCGACGTTATCTCAAACAAACAAATGACTCTTGGAGAGTCGATGAAACATATATTAAAGTAAAAGGTCAATGGATGTATCTGTATCGTGCTGTTGATTCGCAAGGAAATACAATCGATTTTTGCCTAAGCAAAACAAGAAATCAGAAGGCTGCAAAGCGCTTTTTCAAGAAAGCTTTGCAGTCTTTTCATGTTTCAAAGCCTCGTGTTATAACAGTTGATAAGAATCCAGCTTATCCAGTAGCAATTGAGGAGCTAAAAGAAGAAAATAAGATGCCAGAAGGCATCCAAATTAGGCAAGTGAAATACCTCAATAATATAGTGGAACAAGATCATCGTTTTATCAAGAAATGTGTACGTCCTATGTTGGGATTGAAGTCATTTAAAACAGCAACCTTTATATTGAGGGGTGTAGAGGCTATGCATATGATTAAAAAAGAACAGATTGATTTACGGCATCAGTCTGTTCAAAATCAGAAAAAATTAATCCATCGATTGTTTGAGCTTACAGCATAAAATAGAATTCCGCTAGAAATATATGAACTATATGCTCTTTCATTTTATTTTTGCACCAGAACCAGTTTATCTAAGTATAATGCAACAACCATTGTTGATCAGGACCCATAGACAAATGATTGATTCGCTTCTCTTCAAAATAACTATATAAGTCTTTCCAACTTTTTAATTCCTTAAATAAATTTGTCGTTAATTCAGAAGCAGAAAAGACATATTCGATCAGGTGCTCATACTCATAGAAATAATAAACAAATTCATAATTTATATCATTTATATAACCAGCAATCCCATAACTTTTAGGAAAGGTGTTCATTTTAATCTTAGTAGCTCTTACAAAAGATTCTGGTAAGTAACTTAATAATTCATTTTCGTTTTCAGGGATGAGGGCGTAAATATAACACCCTGAAGGATATATATCTTTAATTACTCTAATAAACATTTCTTTTGTCATTTCGTCTTATAAGTTAAATCGGTATGTTTTTCAAAGCAACCCCCTCTCTATCAAAAAGAGTGATATAGTGGCCTTAAAATAATGTATAAGAAATAAAGTCCAAGAAGAACAGCAGTAATTATACGTGATGTTGCGGCCAATCTTTGACTCTCGTACAACTTATTCAAGAAAAAGAAGAACAGGACTATCCAAATTCCTTTTGAAAAAAACGAATACAGTGTACTGAATATAGTATCAAAAACTTGGATGAGAAAATTCATTGAGTTTCCCTCCTTTTTCCTTATTGTACCATTTAGGGAAAAGGGTATGTTGTGTAATTTTGGTTGTATAGAATATTCATGTTAGGTTAACATAACGTCTCATTATCTGTAGAAAAAATGTTAATGCCGTAATTACATAAAGAAAAAGAACCCCTTATGATTTCTAGGATTCTTTTTCTTGTTTAAAGTTTACTCACACAAATGATTTGCACATCAATTGATTCTTGATATACAAATCATTTGTATAATATTTTTTTACATATAATTGCAATTGTGAAATAATGAACTTACATAAATGCTTTTAAAAGCTCTTGTACGGCTGGAATTAATCCACCTAAAAATTTTAAAACTGCCATTGCGATTGCCATATTATTTCCTCCTCTTTTGTTGTTGCTAAGACATAATTTATCTTTATGCTCTTATTATAGTAAGTATTTATATTTATATCAATATATCCTTATATGAAATATCGCATATAATGGTAAGGCCAACGAAATATCACATTTTCTTATTAAGGCATGTATTGGGATAGTACCACACCGCCATCAAGCCAATGACAACAAGTACCCCATAACAAAAATTCTTTTAAGTTAATGGATGTGTAGCAAGACCCCATAAATAAAAAAGATAAGACCAGATTTGGCCTTATCTATGGCATAAGGAGAAAGAGAAAGGGTGATAACCATCACTTTTTTATCATATTACATTAAATGTAAATTTTGAATATTATATATATAAATAGTGACAATATCCATATTGGGGAATTTATTGCTAATTTTTTTTGCGTAGTATCAAAAGGTACACCTTTAGATACGTTTTCAGCTTCCATGTATTTAGTGTCACGTTTCCCCTCGAATCATCTGTAAAAGTATACCTTTGTAAACGCTCGTTCGCTTTTTAGGACGGTTCATTTGTAAAACTCACTAACTATGACTTTGCGCATAAATAATATAAGAATTAAATTACTGAATATTTATAATATTTAGCGTAAATGATATCAATTTACTATAATATATAATTTATGTAAAATTATAATTAAGCTAAACTCTTCTTTAAATTCTTTCCTCTAACAAGGATTTAAAGACCATGCCATTTTTAGCTACAAATGCGTAAAAAGAAAAAAGCCAAATCTATACAGAATTTGGCTTTTTTCTTTGGAGTTCATGAAAATAACAACTTGAACCCACTACTCTTTTTCAAATGTAATTGTATTTTATCATATTTTAAACGTTTTGTTGTTATATTTTTAAATTATCAGAAAATTATAGGTGAATATTTGGAACAATCTTTAGCCTATGATATTGCCCCGTAACTACTTGTATATAATAGAAGGTAAAACTAAGTTCATGACTTTTTATAATTTGTAAAATTAATCATTAAATTCTTATAGCTAATGTGTACCAAAAGGTGTGTTTTGTTTTCGGTATAAACCTAAAATTATTTTCATACCTTTTGGTACCATGTTTTCTACTCAAAAACCACCCTACCAAAAGGTGTACCTTTTGATACTGTGCAAATAAATTAGTAATAAATTTCTCAATATGGGGTATCGCCACATCGCCATCAAGTTAAGAAATACATTATTCCCCGAAACAAAAAAAATATATATTTAGAACGTACTACAACTTCTGTTTGGCTACTAAAGTATCTAAACAGACAAGGTCAACGCCAACTCAGAAACTAGGTTTAACCGATAAACAATTTACTTTAAACGATATTCTATACTTTAAATAAGCTGGACAATCATCCTATTTTAAAAAGGATGATTTTTTTTAGAGGTTCCTGTGGAATTTTATGTTAAACTTAATATAAAGATTATGAAAATTCAATCTTCAACAAACAGGCAGGATTATTGAACAAGTTTTATGAACTTTAGTGGTAGCATCATTAGTGAAATGCTTTATAACAACTAATTAAGGAGGGATAGAATATGAGAAATAACTTTCAAATCGTTGCGTTACAAGAGAAGGAGTTTAATAACCTATTTCTAATGAATGAAGAAGTATTAAAAAGTATCGGGGCAGTCAAAATAATAGCAAATAAAAATCCTGGATATCCTTGCAGGATAAGTTTGAAGGATGCAGAGGTAGGAGAAGAGGTAATCTTACTGAATTACCAATATCATAGTGTTAATTCGCCTTATAAAGCAAGTGGTCCTATATTTATACGAAAGGGAGCAACTACCGCTAAGCTAGATGTAAATGAAATTCCGCATATGTTACATCATAGGTATCTATCTGTACGCGGCTACAATGCTGACTCAATGATTGTAGAAGCAAGGGTTACAGAAGGTGTAAATTTAAGAGAAAATATAGATGAAATTTTTGATAATAAAGAAGTAGAATATATTCACATTCTTAACGCTAAACCAGGATGCTATAACTGCCTTGTTAATAGAGTGTAAAAAAATTGGAAATGCAAACTTCTATTATCCTATAAGGGGTAACACCAAATCGCTATCAAGCTAATACAACAAAATCTCCCCTAAAATGAAAAAATACGCTATTCTTTCTGTAGAATCATAGGAAAGGATGGCGTTTTTGTATGTCTATTTCTGTATCCGATGAATTACAACTATTTGCTCAAGAGATTCAAAGCTGTTTATCTCCAAATATCTTACGAGATCTTGCTAGAGATGTTGGTTTTGTACAACGAACTAGTAAGTATCAAGCGAAGGATTTAGTCGCTTTATGTGTATGGATGAGTCAAAATGTCGCTGCGACTTCTTTAACTCAGTTATCTAGCTGTTTAGAAGTATCAACAGAAGTACTCATCAGTCCTGAGGGACTGAATCAACGATTTAATAAAGCGGCTGTCCAATTCTTACAACACATACTAGCTGAACTACTAAACCAAAAATTGGCCTCATCTATGCTCATTTCTTCTCCATATACTTCTGTTTTCAAGCGTATCCGTATTTTAGATTCAACTGCATTTCAAATCCCAGATCCCTTTTCATTCGTTTATCCGGGTGCAGGAGGATGCAGCCATACAGCGGGAGTGAAGATTCAGCTTGAGTATGATTTATTAAGTGGACAATTCCTTCATATTCATACAGGTCCAGGTAAACAACATGATCGAACCTACGGTTCCCTGTGTGTCCCAACTGTAACAGCGAATGATTTATGTATCCGAGATTTAGGCTATTTTCATTTAAAAGATCTTCAACATATACAAGATAAAAAGGCTTACTATATCTCACGTATCAAATCGAATACACGTATTTATCAAAAAAATCCTAACCCTGATTATTTTCAAGATGGCAGAATCAAGAAAGGTACAGAGTATATCCAGATAGATATGGAGGTTTTAATGAACTCTCTTCAACCAGGACAAACATGTGAAATATCCAACGCTTATGTAGGAATGAATGATAAAATCCCAACTCGTGTGATTGTTCATCGGCTAACAAAAGAACAACAACAAAAACGATTACAAGATCAAACTGTAAGAGAAAAAAAGAAAGGAATAAAGTATTCCGCTCGTAGTAAACGACTTAGCCGTATCAATGTATATATGACAAATACTCCTACAGATATTGTCCCAATGGGACAAGTACATGATTGGTATTCTCTACGTTGGCAAATCGGCGTGTCCAGATAAGGACACATTATCTAGTTGGTGAAAGTCCAATCGGGAGAATAGACTCCACTCCCGTAGCCTGAGAGGCGCCATGAAGTGAAAGCGACATGGCGAAGCCTTCTGACATCACATGCAAAAGGCATGTGGGCAAATCTCCAGGTTGTAACGTACAGTGAACGTAGACGTAGCCTCGTTACACGCAATTCCGGTGGCTGAGACGGTCGATAACGTGCGAAAGCAGCAAGAAC
>NZ_KB895606.1:0-20110 GCF_000374885.1 Bacillus sp. 105MF
TGAGTTGTTTCAATCTTAACAGACCTACTTGCTCCATACCTGCGAGTTTCATCTACTGTGATTTTTCTATCTGTACTGTCTTTGTCAGCGTTCCATCTATCTAGAGAGGGAGTCGATGTGGAAATATTCCCAAAGCTATCTAATGTATATTTTACAAACTGAGTATTCATTAGAAGATTATCGGCTCCAAGCTCTCCAATGTACTCCTCCATTTGCTTCTCAGATACTTTTGTACCTAGTTCACCTTTGATGTTTGTAATCTCAGTAGTAATCCCCACAGTATCGGGAACAAGCGGCTCCCAAACAGAACCATCCCAAAGCTTTAATATCTTAGCAATGGGATCACTAGTATCTAACCATAAAGTTTTCCCTGCTTCTAAGTCTTCTGTAGGAGCAGTAGGACTCTCAATAATAGCCGTTTGCATTTTATCCATGTTATCCTGTACCTGCGTAGCAAGGTCCTTTGCAGTTTGTGATTCCTTTTGAGCCTCATCTGCTTTCTTTCCTGCTTCAGTAATAGCATCAGTCTGATTATTTACTTTCTCCTGTAATTGATTAAACATCTCTGCAGGGACTTTATCTTGAAGAGAAGCTAATATGCGTTGATAAGCTCTGTAGGCAGCGTCATCATTATTTTGAATCTCTCTATAGTTACCAAAATAATATTTGTCCTGTCTTGGATCTTTAAAAGACTCATCTGCAGCAATAGCTCTAGCCTCTAAGTAGATAGGAGGACTAATAGACTTGTCTTTGATGAATACTGTGTCACCTTCATTGATCGCCTCATGCAGCAGACCTGCAATTTTAGATAATCGGATAGCATCTACTTCATAGACTACGTTTGTCTTAACACGTTTCTTAAGAGCTGCCTTTGTCAATGTGAGCAGGCGCTCTGGAGTCATATTTTGATTGTCAGTCTCTGGAGTATAGAATCCAAAGCGATGCTTCCCGTTTATGTTCCAACGTTGGAAGGCTTCCTCATCTACTACGTACGGAATCCCATTGTTAGCATCTGCTACAGTGATTACTTTTGTCTCTCCGTCTGATCCCTGGACATTTACATATCCTATAAGTGTAGTAATGATTCCCTCAGAGTTCTCTTTACGGACAATCCCCTGCAGGTCTTTCCCTATAGTGATTTCCTTTGCAGTTAATCTGCCTCGTTTTTCTACCAGGTCTACATATCTCTTAACAATGAATGCTCCCTGGACAATAACTCTGTACTGAAGTTCATAACCATCAAAGGCAGAAGCTATCATGTTATTAAACTGTAAAGGTGAAATAAACTCTGTAATAGTCATGCTACGAGTTCCTGTAACCTCAACATTCCCTACAGACCAATCTGAGCCGTTTAAGGACATAGCTAAATATTGCTGAGCAGTCATTGAAGGGATCTTTTGAGGAGGAAAATATGTTTCTCCTGCAAGTAAAGTCCATTCACCACTAGCAAATATTGTAACCGTCTTAGCTGCAGTGTCTTTTTCTGTCTCGGTGATAACATAAGGAGTCATTACACCCGGACGTGTTTCTTTTATGATGATATTTTGCTGCTGCAAGAGAGCCTCATAAGGAGAGCTCTCAAGTATTTTGAAGTCTAACATATCTACGGAGTTTTTAATTTCCCAGTGTCTTTTGTCCTCTACATATTCATGAGCGCGTATAACTCCTATTACTAGTTTTGTTTTAAAGTCGACTATGTGTAAATCTCCGCTTTGCTTTCTCATTATCTGTATCTCTCCCTATATGTTATCTTTGCGGTACCTATAGCCTTAGGACGTACAATAACCTCATTTGTTCCTCTCTTTATGACAGGAAAGTCACTGAATAGGTCTTTAATGCTTATAGCGTTCTTCCCATTTATCGTTACAAGAGCCCTTTCAGTATCAATCAATATAGAGTCCCCTGGATCTACAATGTAAGGAGTAGCATCTACAGGTACACTAAACTTCTTGTACACTTTTAAGTCTTCTATAAAGATTGCGTCTAGTGGGCTGTAATCTCCGTATCTAAATATCCCTACGGCTACTTTTGTTACCGTTGAAGCAGTAGCGGGATTAGAATTATTTACATCTCTCCAGGTTTCTATAATAGTCTCATAGTCCTGGTAGGTCCCTTTCTTGTATAAAGCGGAATAAGCCGTCCATACGTTCCCCTCTCGTGTTAGCATGACATGTCCTCTGAAGTCTGTGAATGAGCTAGGCGTCCTTCCAGTATCATCTATAAGTGTTTTCTCTTCAGGTCCATCATTTATGACTGTATAAGCTTTTGTGATTGAAGAAGTGTCGTATTCGTCCTTCATTCCTAATTGAGCAACAATATTGTCATTAGCATCTAATAAGAAGAGCATGATAGTTCCCATTCTGTTATAGCTTAAAGAGTCAAAAGAAAGTCTCATATCAACTTTGAAGTCTGTAGCTCCTCCAGGTGGAAGGGATTGCTTAAGTATTGGACCGTACCATGTATTTTCCTTAACAGGTCCATAGGTACTAGGACGGAAACCATGTCCACTTCCTGCTATTTCCATAGTTCCAGAACCTTCAAAGAGTGAGCCTAAAGATCCTGTATGAGCAGACCACTTAGAAAGGTCATCCATCTTGTCCCATATCACACGAGACTCTTGAGCAACTAGCTTTGTCTTTGGTCCAGTCGGATAACCTAGACGGAAATATTCATTGCCATTCCAGACATCAATAAACGGACTTTTGTCCATTACATTTATCTCTACAATAGGGTTTGACTCTACAGTCCCTTTGTTAGCAATATCCACTTTTAAGTCAGTCCCTGTAGTATCAAGAGCAAAGTCTTTAACCTGTGTAGCTCCAAGCTTATAAGGCATAGGACATACAAAACGCAAAGTACCTTTACCTCTGAAAATTAATTCCTCTAGGTCCGTCTCTCCGTCAAGCATAGCCATATAGGTTCTGTCTGCCTCATCATCAAAAATGAGCTCCTTTGGTTCATCTTGTATGAGCCAGTCTGCTAAGTCTTCTTTCTTCTTCTGCAAGTCCGCTTGATCTTTAGCCTTAAGTGTCACAGGGATCTCAATAACTCTCACTTTCGTGTTAGTCTGCAGGTAGTATCCGCCTGGTCTTCCTGGAGCTGTCAAGATATCACGCTCAATAGGAGCCCATGCTACACGGTTAAAACCCATCATGATATATAAGTAATCTCGCTTAGTTCCGTTAAATTTAAAACTAGCCATGTTATCAATTCCCTTTGCTTTATTTAAAAAGAGCCCTCCATAGAGGAAGGCTCACAAGTTGTTCAATCTAGAAAGCAGGGACCACTTGAGGAGCAAACTGAGCTTGTCTACTTGTTCTACGCTTGTTAGCATTGTCGACGTCCTCAGATATAACCTCACCAACAACTTTCTTGTCCATAACAAGATAAGTAGGCGCCTTCTCTTCATTAGCTTGTCCTTGCTTTTCTTGACGTGCATTCTTGTCTTCTTTGGACTGTCCAGTCACTCTTTCATAAGCAGTAGGAGCCATAGAAACGGAACCTTTAATAACGTCATCCATCTTAGGGAGCTTGAAGTCTGGAGTTACTCCTAGGTCCATTCCTTGGAAGTTATCATTCCCTACAACGTTACCTAGTTCAATGTCATTAGAAAGAGTTTCAAAGCCGCTCAGGACTGCATCAGCCATTTTTGTAGCTGCTTTTACTGCATCGCTTGTCATATCTGTAATTCCCACGGCTAAACCTTCAGTTACGAAGCCACCGACGGCTTTCATTACTCTTGAAGGAGAATGTATATCAAAGAATCCTGTTACTGCATCTTTGACCTTCCCGGCCATTTTCTTTGCAGCGTTGATAGCATCTGAAGCCATTCCGCTAATCCCGTCAGCTAATCCTCGTACTATGTCTTTACCTGCACTTAGTAGCATAGATCCTGCATCAGAGAAGCAGTTCTTAATAGCACCTACGATTTTATCTTTAACAGTTATTGCTACTTGACTACTCAACGAAATTATCCCTTTGATGAGCTCCCATACGATTTTTACACCAGCGGCTAATATCTGAGGAAGATTAGTTATGATAGTTTTAATGATTTCCCATATTATCTTCAGAGCGGCACCTGCTAATTGAGGTAATATCTTAATGATTCCTTTAATAAGTTCTAATAGGATTTTTACACCTGCAGATAAAATCTGAGGAAGGTTCTCTATTAAGATTTTTACTAATTGAGTCACAATATTGATAGCGGCTTCAATGATTTTAGGTAGCATTTTAATAATCCCGTCTACGATCGCCATTAAGATTTGTACACCAGCGTCAAGGATCTTAGGGAGGTTAGTCATAATCATTTCAACTATCTTGCTAACAAGCATAATTGCAGTATCAACTAAGTTAGGGAGAATTTTAACAATACCATTGATGAGTGCCATTAAGATTTTAATTCCTGCATCTATAATCTTAGGAAGTAATGTAATAAGAGCATTTAATAAAGTATCCATTATCTTTAATGCAGCATCTATAAGCTTAGGAAGGTTATTCACGATTCCGTCAAGTATTGCCATTAAGATTTTAATACCTGCGTCTAAGATAATAGGAAGCAATGTCCCTATAGTATTCACAAGTGTATTAATCATTGTTACAGCTACATTAATCAAAGTAGTTACTACAGTAGGGAGAACTTGAACAAGCCCCTCAATAACCTTTGTAAGTATCGCAACTCCTTGCTCGATGAACTTAGGGAGATACAATACTATCAAATTAACCATAGTATCTATTACTGTAGTAATTGTAGTTAGTAACATTGGAAACATTGAGTTTATCCCTTGCACTATCGTAGGCAAAAAACGAGCTGCAGTGATTAAAAGTCCTGGGAGACCTCCCACAAGCATAGCTATTAGAGATGGGATAATATTCATAAAGATTTGTCCTAGTTGTGAAGTATCTCCACCTAGAGCGAACCTTATTGCTTCCACCATAGAGGTAACAGTAGTACGGATAGCCATTACTGCATTTCCCATAAGCAGAGCCGCATTCTGGAAGCCTACAGGCAAGTGAGTTATCCAGTCATTCATAACGTCTCCTACTGCAATGACACTCCATATATACTTACCTAAGTTTGCTATAGTTTGTCCAAAGCTATTAAGAGCCACCATAGCAGGAGCTAGGGCAGTCGCTATCCCTTGTATAGGAGCAGGTAAGTTAGATATTACATCTGCAAAGCTATCTCCTGTTATGAGTACATAGCTAAGATACTTCCCTAGAGCAAATACAGCTTGTCCAAAGTTATTGATAGCTATCATCGCAGGAGCTAATGCAGTTGCTATTCCCTGGATAGGAGCAGGCAAATTAGATATTACATCTTTGAAGCTGTCACCTGTAAGAAGTACATAGCCAAGATATTTCCCTAGCTCCATAGCTAATGCTCCAAACTGTTTCAAGCCTGCAAGTGTAGCTACTAAGGCTTTTCCTCCAAGGTCCATCAAAGAGGCGGTCCATTGCTTAATGACTGCAATTACTCCTAAAACTCCATTTCTAAATGTTTCACTAGTTTTCCACAAGTGAGTAAACCCTACTACTAATCCGGCTATTGCTGCAGCTAATATCCATGCAGGAGCAGACATCATAGAGAACCCTGTAATGATTGGCATAATAACAGGTTTAATAGCAAACAAGATAGCTCTTAACCCTTTAAAGTATCCTATCCCTAGAGCTAAAGGTGTTAGGATTACCATCAAAGCAGGAACAAGCATCATCATCCCTTGTATAAACTTAGCTAATACAGGATGAGCCTCATTAAATTGGATCACCATCTCAGCTAGTTTAGCAATAAAGTTATATATAGGAGTCATAACAGAAGCGAACGCTTGGACCATCGGCTCAAATGCTTTAGCTAACTTTTCTAACATGTTATTGAAAGCTTCAGCGTACTTTGTATTCTCTTCCATAGCTCTCCCGTGAAGAGCTCCATAGAACTTAGTTGCAGCAGCAGCGGCCACACCGAAGATTATAGGCATAGCCATCATTTGAGTCCCCAAATCTCGAATGAAGTCGTTGTATTGCTTTACGGATGCATTTGCTCCAAGGAACTCTAGAGCTAACTGCTGAGGACTGCCAGAGCGTGCCAATCTATCTAGAGAGTCTACTGCTGTCAGTGCTAACCTACTAGTGTTATACAGGGGGTTATTCATTGTAGTAAGGTTATTCTGAAAGCGTGAAGCTGTAGAGCTTGCATTGTTGAGGGTCCCTATAGTCTGATAGATACTCATTAGGGCCATCCTATTAGAGTTTATAGCTTGATCGTTTGCCGCCTTCTGAGCTTTACCTAACTCATTGATTCTAGCTATCATATCATCTACAGAGCCTGTATAAGATCCTGCTGACTGCATCAATTGGAAGTATCCGTATTGCGCCTCTATTTGAGCCTCACGAGCTCCAGACATACCAGCCTTCATTTGATGCTGATAAGCTTTCATTTCATTCATCATTGCCATATGAGCGTCAGATACTTGAGTATATCCTCTTGTAATATCGCTATTCATACGAGCAAAGTCTGACCCAAATGACTGAGTAATCTCTCTAGAGTTGTTTCCCATATTGGACCCGATACGATTAATCTCATTGTTGATTTCTGTAACTTCTGTACGTGTAATACTGCTGAGTCTGTCTATCTCTGCCTGGTACTCACTATTGAGCTGGGACACAATAGACTGTATGTTTGCTCCAATACGGATAAGCTCCTCATTTACTTGTGTAACCTCTCCCCGTACATCGCTATCAAGAGGGTTAAACCCATCATCAAATAACCTACGAGCGACTTGTCCTATTGTGGTCATGTCTGCCCCGATTTCTCTGAGTTGAGCATTCACATCTGCTACGTTAGAGCCTACATTGCTACCTATATTACTTAGTTGGTCATTTATATCATTTACATTTGAGCTTATATTCCCTCCGAGATTGTTTATCTCTGAATTAAAAGCATCTCGAATTGTACGAGCTACAGAGCTCATATTCGAACCCATACGTCCAAGCTCTCTATTTATTCTCTCTACGTCGCTACGTATATTAGAATTGTCTATTCGGGCATCTATCTTTACACTTCCGTCGGCCATATATATTCACGCTCCTTTTGTCTAATTTAAAGAATCTCCAGGAGCCCTGCTATGAGGTCTTAATCATCTGTTGTAGGTTTAACAACCTTATTTTCTTGAGCTAGTTGCTTGCGTGCTTCTTTGTAACGTCTCATACGTTCCTCGTAAGCTTTCAACTCTCTAGCCTCCCTCATTTCTTTAGCTTGCGGCAGCTCATAAAAGGCTTTTTTCTTCTTGATATCCTTCACCTGGTCCGCATTTTCTTTAGTCTTCTTAGGGACTTCACAAGTGCGGTACTTAATAGCGGTCTTCATAGTAGTCTCTTCTGATAAGTTGTTAAACAATGCTAAAAACTGATTCCAGAGGAGCTTTCCCTGCTGCTCAATGAGATCTAGCTTGTAATCATACAAAAAGGACGAGTATATCCGTTCAGCATCTATAGTAAAATCAACTATAGGAACCTCTTGGAATGTCTCGTCCTCTTCTGCTCCGTCTGTGGAGTTATCCTTATTGGTCATCTCATTGACTCGTTCTTTCTTATCAAGGTCTATATTGAGCTTTGCTTTAAAGATATCAATGAGAAGTTTATTAAGTTGTTCCCCGTTGAGCTGAGCTAGTAAGGAACGTTCTACTACAAGCATATTGAGGGCTATTAGAGGTTTACTCTTATCAGGCACCGTTTTATCATCGAATAGCTTTAGCATAACGAGGATATTATCATAGGAGAGGTTTAGCTCAATAGCCACGCCTCCCCAGGTTATTACATCTACGTTACGCTCTGTGAGTGAGAATCTCGGTCCCATAAGTGATCACCTACTTCTTAACGTTTGTTAAGTATGCATCTAAGTTACTTCCAGCTTTAGCACGTAGTTCTGACTCCACTAATGATGTTAAGTAGTCGATTAAGCTAACTAAATTCATAAGAGAGCGTCCTGCTTTCTCATACAACTCCTCGAATGTATCTTCTCCTAAGAATAGTTCGATAGCTTCACTCATAAGCTCACGTTGCTGTAAGTTCATAGCGCGTAGAACCTCTGGAGAAGCTTCACGGAAATCAATTGCTTCATTTTGTAGATCCTTAGCTTTCTTCTCATAAGATAAAAATCCCTCTTGATACTTTAACATTGACTCATCATCAAAGCTCACCTTGTAAAGCTTCCCTGCTACGTCAATCTCTCTATAAGTTTTCTCGAAGTTAAATTGAAACTTGTTTTCTACTATTTTTGAAACACCTTCATATACTTCTTCTGGCTTAGCTAATTGATTTGTCATTATGGTTATCTCCTTGTTTTTTGTATTTGCCTCCGTCGAGACAATTTTTAATTTATTCGAATAAGTTAAAAACATATTTTTCACTATTTTTATCACTCTAAAAAAGCTATCACTGAGGAGGGAACCGAAGATCCCTCTCAATGTAATTGATAGCATGAACGGAAAGGGAAATTCAGAAGATTAAACCTTCTCTGTTAACTCTGGAGCTCCGTCAAAGGCAATATTGAACTCAACTTCACCTTTAGAGTTTGCGTCTCCACCTGGAGCTTTAATCTCTGAGATAGTCGCAGGACCTTCCCATTTATCTCCACTAGGCTCAGTCACACGGAATTCAGTCTTACGAGCGTCACCAATTTGGTTGATTTTCTTAAAGATGAAATCTTGAGCTTCATCACCATAAGATCGATGACCTTCAAAGCCATAAGACATCATAAAACCTACTACAGAACGCTCAGAAGCTCCGCCTCCATCGTAATAGTAATCTTCTTCTACTTCCTCGTTATTGTCTGGATCTACGGAAGTAATCCCTTTAGCGATAACAGACCATTTGGGAGTAGCCTTCGTTCCTGTATTGATCTCAAATTTATAAAGATGGTTCAATAGATATGCCATTTTTTAACCTCCTATTTCTAATTCCGCAGAAAAAAGTGCGGTGTATATATACTCGTTTACTGCTGTCTTCTCAACGAAATTAGGCTCCACATACACATTTAATCGCCTTAGTGTATAGGAGCCATCAATAGCGTAAAAAACACGCCTGTGAACGTTATTTAGTTCTCTTGTAATTGCTTCTGTTGTATTATTAACCTCTAATTGGTTATTACTTTTAGCAAGCACTTGAAACTGCTTGTTTATAATCTCGCCTTCGAAATATTGTTCTCCTGGTGCAGATGGTGTCATTCTAATAGCAATACTTTTTCGCGGTGTATCATTTACTCCTATATCCAATAAATCGGCTTTTATAGGAGCAAATAGGATACCCGGCTGCAAAGTAGTGGTTAAATGTTTCTTGACCGATTCAATTAGCCATATCATGTTTGTCCTCCTATAAGTTTCGCTTAATATCGTTTTCTACAATTCTTACCCAATCCGTTACATTCCTAGCTTTTGCCTCTTCAAAGAAAAGCGCTCGCGCATTAGGATTGATATCTTTCGAAAAATTAAAGTTAACTCCGTAATAAATTTTCCGCGCGTAAGGTGTATTCCACTCTATATGACCTTCTCCCGGTCTACTAAATCGAATAGAAGAGCGTTCTAATTCACCTGTATCTTTTGGAATGTAGAAATTACTGTCTTTAAGCACCTGCTGATCTAGTGCAAATTGCGCTTTCTGAGTAGCTTCCATTACTTTCCCCTCGATATTAGGTGTATCAATTCGGATATTCAAACGAATCATACTAGCAGTACCTCCACATGATGAAGATTGCTTCTATCATAAAAGTCACTGACTTTGCTAACGGTCATTTCTTTGCCGTTAAATATGACTTTTGATTTCTCTTTGAAAGTAACAGGTGTCGAATGTACTGCATCATGAAACAATAGTGTTTGCATTACAATACTGTCACCATTACCATTCAGTACAACTGCTTTTTTAGGTTCAATTCGAACCCTTTCAATTGTTACAGCAGGTGCGTAGTTATCACTTCCGCCCCATGTATCGTCTTCACCCTTATACTCCAAATACTCGACTGTATGGATTAACAATGACAAACGAATCGGTTTAGCCATGCACACACACGCCCGTATAAAGTAAGCCTGTAGGTTTAAGGTAATCAACCACAGTAATCGCATAGCGATCATAGTAAGATGGCGCTTCAGCTGCTCCTGCACTCATTCCATTCTCAGAATAAGCGCCAACAGAGAAGCCGCCGCCACCTTCACTTACAGTTGCGGAAGTCTCTCCATTGATTGCTAAGAATTCAACTTGGGCAGCAGTTGCTTTCTGAACCTGCTTCTTAATAAAAGGAGCCAACTTATCAAAGTCAACTCCTTCTAACTTGTAATTAATGATATGGTCAATTTGATCACTAGCACGTGCAATAAGACGTCCTAATAGCCATCCATCTGCTACAGGAGTACCCTTATACTCGTTGTTATAGTAGTCAGCATCTATATATGCCATGTGATCACCTACTTATCTGCTGGGTCACTCTTCTTCAGCTTAGAGTTTTCAGCTTTTAGTTTGCTATTTTCGGATTTTAGCTTTTCGTTTTCGACCATTAATGCATCCTTTTCAGTTAAGACGCCATTGTATTCAGCCAATGAAACATTGCGTCCACCTGTAGCACGAGTGATAATTGTGCCCTCTTCATCGATTTGGTCATAACCATCTAACAGGTAACTATCTAAGCGTCCCTCATCAATATTCAGTGTTTTATTTAGTCGTTTTACTTTTACAACATTACTCATTTACATTCTCCTTTCAAAATAAGAAAAGAGAGAACATTATGTTCTCTCTTAAGCTCCTGCGCCCACAATATTGAATTTGATACCTTCTACTTTTTTCTGAATTGCGAACACATCCCAGTATTTACGTTCGTAGTACAAGAATTTACCACCTGTTGTTGCACTTGGTTCATCCAAGCTAACGAAATCATATTCTTGTGGTGTAATTAGTGATAATGGATGAACTAAGATCATGTTAATTTGTTTGGCCGCAGCATCTGGTACCGCTCCGTTTGTAAAGTTATAAGCAGTCTTCATGCGTGTTGAAGGAACTGGTTTAATTTTTACGTCATCAAGAGAATAGACGTTACGGTTTGCCGTCCCGTTATTAGAGTTAAGAACTAACATACGTTGAATTTCTTTTGCTTGTTTCAATAACTTGTTAACTTGAGGGGTTACGTATAAAATACGGCCATCTTGTGGAACCTCTGCATCATCCATTTCCATCATGAAATCATCAAACATACTTAATACATTATCTACTGTTAATGCAGTTGTGTTTGCTGTTTTACCATTAGTAGTGAATTCAGAGTATAGTTTTGATGCCATGTATTTATCCATTTCAGGAATCTTCTGCTCATCATTGAATACACGCGTAATATTCGCGATAGATAAAGCCATATTTGTTTCATTGATATCTTTCGGATCTACTAGAGTTCTAAATTCACGGTCATGAGCAAGCGTTTTTGTTTCCCAATCATTATCTGCTCGGCGCGTAAAGTTGCCTACAACATCACGATCAACATCTGTATATCCCCCAACAGTGATACGTGGGATTTGGATTGTTTTCGCATTAATCCATTTAATATTTTGGTTATTTGGTGTGTTATATAAGTCGAAGAAGTATAGTCCTTGTGAAAACTTTTGTTGTAATGCCTGTTGGTAATTCTGTGCGTAATTTGGTTTTGCCATTAATAAATCACTCCTATTTTATATTGATTAAAACTTAAATGCAGATTCCCATTGTTCTGTTTCTGTCAGTGTTTTCTTTTGATGTTGGCCAGTTGTAAATGTAGGTTTTGGAGTCCCTTGTGGTTCTTCCACTACACCTTTAAAGTGCGGGAACTCTTCTACTACCATTTCAATAGCTTTTGTGATATCAACATCATCACTAACTTTTGTTTTTGCTAGTGTAATGACAGCATTTAAGTTCTTCTCTTCTGTAATACCTGACTTAATTGCAGCGTTTTCTGCTTGCAAATTAAAAAGAGACTCATCTTTTTCTTTCAATTGAGTCTCAAAGGTTGTTAACTTTTCATTTGTTTTTTCTTGCTCTGTTTTCTGCGATTCTTGATGAGCATTCCAATCAGTAACCGTTTGTTTTAACTGATCTAAATTCTCTACACCTAACTTCTTCAAGAACGCTGCTTCCTGCTTTTGTTTAGCTTCATCCATCTGCTCTTGTGTAAAAGCAACTGGCGGTTGTGCAGGTGGTTCTTGATTCACTGGCGGTGTGGTTTCTGGATTCGTTACACTTGGATCACCTCCTTCCGGTGCAGCTGGTGGGTTGTCCCCTCCTTCTGAAAAGAACTGCATCCCTTTTACTCGTAATCTAAACGGTTTTAACATATTAAAGCGCTCCTTTCTTTGTAAGTTCACATTGCAAACGATATCCTTCCAATTCCCAAACCTTATTTACAATGCGCTCTTTACAGCATTCAATACCGATTTTCACATCATAATTAGCAGGATCTACACATGCACTCGATTCAGTTAGAATAAATCCGTTTGGTAATTTAGCAACTACTACTGTGCATTTGTCATGAAACTCTTCTATCGTCCAATGAGTTCTCTCTAAAATACTATTAATATCTTCTTGAGTAATCTTATTTTTCATTATTCAACAACCTCCCAATCTTCTGCTAATGCATCAGAAGTGCTAGGCGCCCATGTAGCGACGTCGTTTTGTGCCGTTTTCAGTGCAAGGTACTCACGATATGGGACATACTCTCCCTCAAAAACTTCTTTCATAATATCTGTAGCTGGTGGATATGATGCTGCTGGCACATAATAAACGAACATACCTTTACCATTCCAACCTTTACGTGCAATTTTATTTCCTTCCTTAACTGCTTCAATCGCTTGTCCGAAATTCATATTCAATTCTCCTCCTATACAATACTTTCTCGGTTATATTGACGCTTGCGTTTCGTTTCTTTTATAAACTCTCGCATTACTTGCTGACGTTGCGAAACCTTATTCTTCGCTTCTTTCACGCCTTCTGCATCACCTAACGCTTCCATAACCTTCACTTCCTTCTTGGCTTTCCTAATCTGTCGTTCTAGATGTCTTTGTTGTTGACTTTCTTTGTATACCCTGTCGTTCTCAGTATCGTCATACGGCTCATAACGTTTTGTTGATAACCCTTCTATGAAAGGATAGGTAAGGTGCCGACAATTGATCCCTAGGATTCCTCTTGGTTCCCCATACGATGTACTTGAGAACGGCGGATATTTAGTGCTTTTTCCACTCCTGGAGTAAATACGACCCTGATAAGGGCTGCAACCGGGACGCGCACCATTATGCGAACTAGTTTCAATCAAATCGACATCGTATTCTTCAGCTCGCTCACTCTGCATTTCATTCGCTACATTATTACTTGTAGACCTAGCGACCATGTTTACATAAGCCTCTGTCGACCATCGTTTTCCAGCCTTATCAATAAGAGCAGGGATTCCACGTTGCGCCCATTCAGAAACAGTCTGCCTTAATGCTTGTTGCGCCGTTATGACACCACCAAGAACTTTACCTACTGTTTTATTTAAAATGTCTAGATAAACCTGTTGAGACTGTTTGAGCATGGTAGTATTTACAAGATTAAATATTTCTAATGCCTGTTTTTCATAAGTATTAAGGATGCCTATTAGCGCGGCACTCGTATACATTGCTGGCGCAGAAGCTATGATTCCTGCTTGTACCGCTTTCTGATATAACGATTCATGTTGTTCCACTGCTGTAAATCCAGCAGATTCTAGCATCTTTCGTACTTCCTCTGCCGTTTTGCCGCTATAACGTGCAATTGTATTCATCTGCTGCTGATTTAACTTACCAAGCTTATTCAACTGAACTATCCGCCAATGCTGATACTCTGTGAAATCCTCAGCAGTTAACAGCAGTTCCATGTCATATTTGAGCAATCTGGCCATGTTTAAAAGCAACTCTTCTTCAATTGCAATGTAGATATCTACTATAAACATAGAGAGTTGCTGTAACTTATCCGGAGGTAGTGCCATTACCCTCATCTCCTGGACTAGTATTCTGTTGTTTATTGTTCATACCGAAGAAATCTACTCCTTCAGGCATAACCATCTTATTCTCGTTTTGAATTTCTTCTACGATTTTCTTAGCTTCCTCTTCAGAAACACCATGTATCTTCATGATCGCTAACTTCTTAGTTGTTAATCCATTCATAACAAGTGTTACTTGCTTATTAATTTCTGCGGTTTGGTCCTCTGCAATAGAATCATCAAATGTAACAGTAACTTCATAGTCATCTATACTTTCAAATTCATCATATAAAGCAGCGATTTCAATAATAATATCGACTAAGTCACGAATACCATCCTCTATAACGGTCTCGTGAGACTGTTTTGTTCTGAATGTCTTAGAGTTTTCACTTACAACCTCTGTTGCAGTTTTAACACCTTGTCCATCAAAGCTAAATGCTCCGGAAGAGAAGCCAACCTGCATCGATACATAGTTTAATAGTGCATTAATAGCAGCTGTATGTTCCTCTACACGCAACTCTACAGATATATCTTTTATACTCTGATCACCATCGTCGAACTTCATCGCTTCGTATACTTCGTCAGTCGAATCAAAATATCTATGTGACATACCTGTTTGTGGATCTATAACAGTTTTTATCGCTGATGTAGGAACAATGATACGTTTCTTACCTAAAACGAATTCACGTTGGAAGCTATCAAACGCAATATCAAGTGATTTCAGTGTATCTAGTGAGTTAGCGTATAGCGAAATTCCGAGTGGTGAACTTAAGTCTAAGTTATTCGCTGTATTCGGTTTAAAGTAAACAAACATCGGTTTAGATAAGTCCTTAATACGTACTTCTTCTTCCAATTTAGGATATAGAGTCGTTAAGGACACTTTTACACCTAAATCGCCTTGATTCTTACTCTCATATAACTCGTTTTTAATTACATGCTCTTCACCTTCGACTAAGTGCCATTCAAGTAATGTAAACTTCTTGTCACCCTTAGAGATTTCATTTACAAACACGCCTTCAGTAATATGTTTGTTGTCCCATGCGATAGGAATGAAGCAGTCTGCTGTGACATATGAAAGTTTGATTCCTTCATCCCAGTAAACCTTAATCACCATTCCACCTAAAGCGAATGTGTACTCTAGATACCTTTGAAACTCTTTAATGAAGTTATTTTCATCCAGGACATTCTTAATATCATCTGAGAGTGTTTTATCTGATATGTTAATTGAGCACTTCTCATTAAAGATAAGAGCAGCCATTTCTTGCGATATGACTTTCGCCATGTTTAGCGATGCCATCTTCCTGCTCTTCTGCCCCTCAATCGTATGGTACTTAACGTTATGCCAATCGTCATAATGACCGCTGTATATCGCCTTCCACATATCAATTTGTTTGTAAGATTCCTCATTAACAGGTATATCTTTTTTATCGGATATCTTCTTAATCCCTTTGATTAGTCCCAATTTATATAGCCACCCCCTTACTTTTGCAACGATGTTCCCAAACAAGCTCTCACCGCCTTATTTTACGTATTGTTTATAGAAGTAATTATTACTATAGCGCGTCTCATCTAACGCATGGTTATAGGCATCTATCGGTTCGCCATTATCTAAACGGACATACATCCCGATTTCTTTTAAGAAGTTATAATGGTCGTATTCATCACACTCAACAAGTAAAAATTGCTCGTTAGTAATGGCATTTTGAAGTCTCTCGATACCAACTTCTTTCCCTTTACTTGAACCCTTTATATCACGAGCGTTGTTGTCTGCCCCGCTTGTCTGAATACCAATTAGGTGTAATTCTTCCCTTAAAGATTTACATGCTGGATCGACAAATACTTCAGTGTATTGCATTTCAAACTTCTCAATACACCATTCAATGAACTTCTTAATTTCTTTTGCATAAGTGGACATTGCTTTAACTTGCCCTGTGTCTTTACCACTGTGATAGTAATTAGCTACACGCAGCAGTCTGAACTTATCTTCATACCTAACAACGATATTACAACTGCATGATGTAGCATCAGATTGTCCACCATCAGCAGTGAAGTACATTTCGTATCTCTGACCACGAACAGCAGGAATGATGTTATCTTTCATGCTAAACATGGAGTAAATAACACCTTGTGGCATAACACGTTTACCATACCAATCTCGTTCCAATAAATAAGGATTCTTTGAAAGGATATCGTATATTTCTTTCTTACGTTCTTCAGTAATAATCGGATTATCCTGTATCGTCCAGTGAGTCCAACGTGTATTTTGGACATCAAATACCTCTGAAATAACTGGATGATGAGGAGCAGGAGGGTTCAAGTCAGCTAAATGGTAACGATCTTGAGCAGCGAATGTACGTCTGAAACACTCTTGAATCATTCCCATATTAAGAAGGTTAATCTCACAAAATACAACACTACCAAGCGACATACCCGTTACGGCACCAACGCTGTTACTTTTTCCTGCTCCCTTGTAATACACCTTCTTAATATCCTTTGGAGTGTGTATCGCAAGATGCGAGCCATGTTCATCATGCTTAATCTCAGCTAAATCACCGAATATATGCTGTAATCCAGTGCCATCGCCATCTATAAATAATCGATATGCTTGCTCCTGGTTATATGCCGTAATTAAATGGTTGGTATCCCTTGTCCACGTCAAATAATCAGCATAGCGGAAATGCCCTGCTGTTGTCTTACCCGATCTAGGTGTTCCTTCTAATACATCGAAGGTGTAATTATATGGCCTATAGATAACTTCCAACTGCTTAGGGGAAAACTTAATCGCTGTTTTGCTCATATTGTTTACGCCCCTCTATTAATGCATCAAGTAGTGAAGTATCTTTCTTTTGACCTTTGAGTTTCGCTGCGCGTTCTTGTGCGAAGTCAGTATCTGCTTGTGTTTTCTCGATATTAGTCTTCATTTGAACTAACTTCAATCTTCGCTCATCATCTACATTAGCTAACTTATCAAAGCGTTCTATCATAGAAGATAATGTAGTCATGGCCCTTGCGTATGCAGTTAGTAAATTAGCTTGCTTATCCCATGCGAATTGAACAGTGTAAGATTCACCAGATTCCGATTCACTAATAACCTCTCGTGATATATCATCTTTATCACGAACATGCATAATGCGCTGTGAATTGAGGATATTGAAGTATTGCAGCTGAATGGAGTTAAACAACATATCTAATTCTGTATGATTTTGTATTTCATCAAGTAATTCCATTGCGTGTTGATCATCGTTAGGAATTATCTTTCTGAACAATCCATGCGTTACAGCATTAGCGTTTTGTTTGGGAGCACCAAATCCAACAGCGTTTGAGTTTCCTTTCGGAGCTCCACCTTTATTACCAACGGCATTCTGATTTCCTTTCAATGCATCAGATAACTTTTGTGAAGTACTACGTTTCTTTTGTGCAGTACTACATTCATTTTCTATTGTAGTACTACAATCAGAACCGTTTAATTTTGCTACCCATTTATCTCTAGATTTCCATGAGGAAATTGTTTTTTCTTGTTCCTGGAGAATCTCAGCAATCTTTCGATTTGTAATTTCTCCATTATGTTCTTTATAAATTTCAAATGCTTTATCTCTGTTCGGGCTTCTTACTTTAGCCACGACCACCACCTCACGATAGACTCTATTAGTTTTTTGTTTAAGCTTTTATAAATTCATCAATTGTCTTGTCTAACACACTAATAAGCGCCTCTCTCGTTTGCTTTGGCGTCATATCATCACTTATTTCATTATGCATAGCTATAGCCTTTTCTAATTTCTGTGGATCAATGTGTTGTTTTACTAAATCCATACCAATAACATTATTTATTAACTGACCGATAATAACTGTTTGTTCTTGTTTACTTAGTTTCATTTCTCTAACTCCTCCTTATGGTAATTCCTTTATAAAATAAAAACTTACTTTCTATATCCAAATACATTCTTCTTATAATCGACAACTTCATTACCCTCTTCATCCGTAATCTTCTCAACAAAGAATTCGCCTGTATCAGATGTAGCAAAACCTTGAGCTTCTTTATACGTATCAAATTTCTCTTCGTATTTATGGCCATATCTCCATGTATGAGCAGTGAACATTTTGTTACCCCCTTTATAAAATAAAAAAGCAGCGGATTCGCTACTTACAATTCATTATTTTAGTTGTTCATCCGAATGTAAACTTTTACCCATTAGTTTACATTCAAAACATTGATTTTATTGAATTTATAGCATTTTAGCTGTTTTAACAAAAAACAGTAACAAAAGTATACATTCAAATCATTGGTTTTGAAAGGATTGTGAAACCACCCTGCATTTTGTTGACTATCTCTATTTTTAGTTCGTTGAGTTGTTTGTTTTGTTAGGATTACTTACCCAACAGATAATCCACCCATTCAACTTCTTTCTTCAATTCTTCATCGGACATTTTATCTAATCCTTTAAGACTGTAATCTTCTCCATACTCTTTTCCGCCTTCAATGATGAAATGAATCATTTCTTCTTTGCTCATCCCTTCACCCCTTATCATCCCTTATCGATTTCAACTACTCCATTTCCTTCAATACCGACTCATCTCACCAATCCGATATCCGAAGTAAATCACCAGTAAAGTAACAAACGTGCCTAAAATATATCCAATGAGGCCTCCAAGCAAAAACATCACTTCCTATTCGACTAACTCATATGTCTTTTCGAATATCTCTGCTTTACATGGGTATTTCTCGCCATTAACACCAGTAATGATGTAATCACCAATATTAGCTCTCATAGTTCCTTCGGCTGTTTCTACTTCAGCAAAAGCTTTATCTGGTTCAGTTCCATTGTAATAACGTACTTCCGCTTCAACAGTCCCATTTGCTGTTTCGTATTCAAATGGATAACTCGCAAAAGTTCCTTTTTCTTCTTCTCCTTGGATTTGGCATAACTCCTCGTTATCTCTATATAAAGTAGATAACTCAAACTCTGTTAAATGAAACGCTTCAACAACAACTGGTTTCTTTTTATACTTAGGCAATATAAATCATCCTTTCTTTTTATGTTTCTATTTTTGTTCATTAATGTGTAATTTCTATATAACAAAGAAAAAAGCACCCGTTATGGATGCTACTTAATGCCTTGTTCTATAATATCTCGCAAAACTTTAGATTGTTTAAGGTTACCTTTTTCACATAACTCTTCAATCATTGACCATGTTTCAGGAGTTAATGTTAATGATACTTTTCTAGTTTCACCAAATCCTTTACGCCCAGCACCCACTCGTTTACCACCACGTTTACTTTGATTTTGGTTACTATTTTCATTATTAGATTGAATTAAGTTACTTTTTTCGTTATCTTCTATATTAGCTTGATTAAGGTTACTTTCTATTACATCAATAGTAGATGCTTTTTCTGATTGAATTAAGTTACCTCTTTCATATTCGTCTTTCAATTCTCCAAGTTTACTTATTAATATTTGAAAGTTTCGAATGTCATATAAATAATTGTCTTTTTTCATAATCTTATGAGTATAATCATCAGGATCAATAAGACTTCGATTTTGTGCATACCCGGAGTCAATAATTAAAGAACCGAATAACCCTGGTACTTTATTATCTTCACTCCATTGAATTAAATCTTTTATTGTAATTAATTGTTCAATTAGTAAGTCCTTTAATTCTCCCTTTTTCATCTTAGCAATATCCCTCATATTACTATCCCCTTTACGATTAAAGTTACCTTATTCATATTTTAACATCTTAAAAGATATTTATCAATGATTAAAGTACCTTTATTCAAAACAAAAAGCCATCACCGAAAGGTGACAGCTCTAGAGGGGAAAGAGAGATAACAAATGGCAAAAAGTATCTCTTCAAGAACAAGATTACTCTCATTCTTTTCTCGATCACCGCAATCATCATATAAGCTACACGCTTTGTGTCAGTGACCGAGAAAAGAGCGAAAGCTCTTTATATCCTTTAATTTATATCGTGGTTACAATAACCACAGTAACGAATATGGGTTTCGCTACTTGCGTGAACAAACATATGGAGGTGACAGAGGGGGAACTGCCTCATGTTTGCTCAAACAAAGAGCGGAAGCTCTCTGCCTAGTGAAGATTCGCAGTAATCACTAGAAAGTGT
>NZ_KB895607.1:0-19446 GCF_000374885.1 Bacillus sp. 105MF
CAGCCTGATGATCCCGTTTTTTACGAAGTTGAATATCCAATGTGTGTCCATCTTTATCAATTGCACGATAGAGATAACGCCAGTCTCCCTTAACTTTGATATAAGTCTCATCCAAATGCCAAGATAATCTTGCAGATTTATTTTTCACTGTCCAAATTTGATAGATGAGATTGCCATATTCATGAACCCATCGCATGATGGTTGTTGGGTGAACTGAAATACCACGTTCTTTCAGGATTTCAGAGACATCGCGATAACTTAAAGAAAAACGGCAGTAGTACAGGGCGGCTACTAAAATAATATCTTTCTTGAATTGTTTTCCTTTAAAATATCTCATGTCTGATTCTCCTAGATCCTGTTTTCTAGAGTGTAGCTTCATGTAGAAAACTTTGCAACAGAACCGTAATTTTATCGCTACTCAACATTTCCTTAATCCGCCTTTCAGTTCAGATCTTCTTTTCACTTTTCATTATAAATGTTTGATTAAAAAAATATTTTAGACTGAGTATTACTGATTTAATGGCATTTCTCTATTCTTATTTTCCTGTTTTAATAAAATAAGGATTTAGACTGATAAATAGTTTTTATTTAGGAAAAAGAAGTGTTATTAAAATAAAGTATTAGACTAGATATCCCCTATTGAGACAAGTATGATTACCTGGCAAAGTAAGATGTAAATTTAGTAATTTATTTTATCCGTATAAACTAAATATAATCTCATTAGAAATGTTGCTTATTAACATATTTATCCTTATTATATTATTAGAATGGTGTAATTTTCTGATTATTTTTAATTTCAGGTACTTACCTTATAACTTATTTATTAATTATTAAAGGAGCTATCTTATGGATTATAGAATTGTATTTTTTGATGTTGATGGAACCCTTACACACCATGAAAATGGTCGTATTTCAGATAATACTAAAGAAGCTATAAAAGCACTAAAAAATAAAGGATTAAGGGTAGTTGCAGCAACAGGAAGACCGTTATCCATGTGCAATGAAATAAGAAAATTAGGAGTAGATACGTTTATCACAGCGAATGGAGCTTATGTGAAGCATAATCAAGAAGTTCTTCATAAAGTACCAATGGATAAAAGCATTATTCGTGAAGTGGTTGAATTTTCATATATTGAAAATAACGGGCTATCATTCTTTACAGAAGATTTTAGTATGAATGGTATAAAAGATAAAAAAATACTAGCAGCATTGAGTGAAACGTTGTCATTAAATGATTATCCAACTATAAATAAACATATTTATAATCAAGAGGTTTATTTGATGTGTTTGTATGCTACCGATGAAACGGTGAAGAAATACATTCACAAGTTCCCACATTTAACATTTAGCAGATGGCACCCTTTTATATTAAATGTATTACAAGAAGAAATATCCAAATCTTTAGCAATAAAAAAAGTCTTACAGTATTTTGACATTGATAAATCAGAAGCTATTGCGTTTGGAGATGGTGGAAATGATATAAACATGTTGGAATTAGTAGGACTAGGGATTGCTATGGGAAATGGCAATGAACAATTAAAAGCGGTTGCAGATTTCGTCACGAAAGAGTCCAGTGAAGACGGAATCGACTATGCACTGAGAAAATGTGGGATTATTTAAGAATCTAGTTAGTTTCCTAATTTCTAGGTGATCATACTAAAAAGGTGCTTTCATGTACAGAAACACTTTTTCAGTCTACAACTATTTTTTAACAGTCTAATACTTTTTTCTATAGTCTAAAACATTTTTTTTAATGGAACAATAAAAACACCCCTTTAGATAAACAGATCCAAAGGGGCAAAACATCGCAACTTTTTTATGAACGTCGCGACTTTATTCAAAACATCGCGTCTTTTTTAAAAACACCGTGACTTTATTTAAAAGCAACAGAAGTCTATAATTTTATAGATTTCTCTTTTTTATATGCAATTTATCATTAAAAAACTATGCAAATTATCTCCTAAAGTTACAATTTATAGACGCGGTTTTTTATAGGTTTCTATGCATCTGTAAAGGTATACCTTTATAAACACCTGTTTACTTTTCCTATTATGAAAGTAATATTCCAGTTGACATTTTAAAAAATATTGATTTCCCAGTGCCAAATAGTCCTTATTTAGCTGAAAAATAGCCTTAACGTACACCAACGCCTCGAAATGCGTCCGAATTGTGTCTAAACGTACAATTTTCTTTTTTCGATATGGTGAGGCCATGTCCATCAACTTAAGAATTTTCACTACCCCTAAGTACAAAAAAACGTTATTCTTTCTAAACAATCTATGAAAGGTGTTGTGGAAATGATAAGAAGCGACTTCAGTTAACTTTGTTTGATGTTGAGGAACAAAAAATCAGCTAGCAAAAGCTAACTGCTCGGCTTTCCAAGAGGGATTGGAAAAGTATCATGTCATCAAGAGTATTGACAGAATATCAAGATTTATACAAATGAGAAGAGGGAAGATGATAAAATATGAACCTAGTTTGATAGATTACTTTCATAAGAACCGATTTTTATATGCATTCATTATTGAGTATTTATGAATACTGCAACACAATCAGTAATTGAATCGTTTACTTTTACTTGTGAAGGATTTTATTATTTTTCCAATCAATTTGATAATGATCTACAGATGTGTTTTCATGCTCATTGAGTTCAATATTTTTTGTATTAAATCCTTTCCATCCTGTTGGTTTTAGTAAACCGTATTTATCTTGTTCCCTACTATGCTTTACAGATAAATCAGTTGAATCTTCATTTTTATCTGCAGTTATAATGGCAATTGTGCCTGGCTGAAAACCATATGCTGTTAAACTTGGCAGTTTATCTTGAGGTACTAAATTATCTATTGCAGATCGAGCTCCAGACGTTGTAACCATGAACAATTGGTTACCATTAAAGATACTACTGAATGAATCTCTATCGTAAAATCCATTTCCATTATAAAATTTATCAAAAGCAACTTTCCAATCTACTTTTCTATTCGTACTATTTTCTAGAAATGTTTTATAATCCGATTGGTCATATGATACAGTAGTTGACCAAGATGCACCAGCTGTTGCACTAGCTCCAGCTCCACTTTCTTGTTTAACTTCCACACCGCCACCTATATTATATGCAACTGTAGAAGCTACATTCTTTGTTTCTATAGAATTTTTAGGCAAAACTTTATAAAATGCTGCACTATCATTACTTGTAATTTCTAATCCTGTTTTAAAAGCCGACGTCCAAAGCATATCAGCATCATAATAACTATTATTGATATATTTTAAATTTGAACCAATGTTACTTCCTTCCGTAGAAACAACAGCATATTTTTTATCAACAGTTGGATCATCAATAAATGAAACTTTAATTGAATTCTTTATGTTAGCATCACTATGATAAGTTGTATCCAAACTGGTCATAACTTTTGCACCGTTTCCAATGTCTTCTATTGCTTTTAGAGAGTCAGCATGTGCAGATGAAGAACTAAATGCTAATGATCCACCAACAACAGTGGTAGCTAATGTTAAAGCCTGTACTATTTTTTTTGTTTTTTTCATGTTTTTCTTCTTTGTAGTCATTTTCATGCTCCTTTTATATTCTGGATAATTCATGTTTATAAGTTCATCTTAGTTTATGTTTCTTTCAAATTCCTTTCATAAATGTTACAAAAGACTTGCAAATAGGGGTCACCATCATGCCCATCAACCTAAGAAATTAGATGTTCCCCAAACGAAAATTTTATCTTTCCATAATATTTATGAGAATTCAATACATTGGGGAACAACGAATTTATCAACTCATTTTTCATATTCTAAGTGCATTTTTGTTTCCTAAGAAACAAAAATGCGGTATACTTGCATACATAACACATAATATTTATTAACTGGGAATCTATTATATGTACATGTTTTTGTACGATTAGTCCTAATCAATCAAATAAATGGAGGACATGACATGGGAAATCATTATGATGTAGCAGTTGTTGGTGGTGGTCCAGTAGGATTAATGACCGCATGTGAATTAGCTATTCAAGGTATAAAAGTTGTTGTGTTGGAAAGAAGAGTGGATCGTATACGAAATTCTAGAGCAATGACACTACACCCTCGCTCCTTAGAATTGATGGCTATGAGAGGCATTGAAAATAGGTTTTTATCTCGAGGAAAACAATTAAATACAGGTCATTTTGCTGCCCTAGAAACACGATTAAACTTCAAAGATTTAGGTACTGATTTTCCTTACACACTTTTTATTCCTCAATCTATTACAGAAGAAATATTAGAAGAACGTGCATTAGAATTAGGTGTGGACATTAAACGAGGGCATACTGTGAAGAACTTAAACCAGTATGAAACATTCGTACAGCTAGAAATAGAGCAAAGAGAAAATATATATAAATTAGAAGTTCCATATGTGGTAGGCGCTGACGGTGCAAGAAGCATCGTACGCGAATTATCGCATATACCATTTAGTGGAACGGATACTACAGCCACTGCTATATTGGGCGATGTGATTTTAGAAGATATTCCAGATAATCCATTTTTCTCTACATCAAATATAAATGGGATAGTAATGATGGTACCGATTGCTCCTGGAGTATTTCGTTTTGCGATTGTAGATCCTGTACATCAACATACACCTGTACAAATTGCTGTCACAGAAGAAGAGCTTATGGATAGTGTTTATCGTATTACAGGTAAACACATTCAAATTAAGGAAACGATTTGGCTTTCTCGTTTTGGAAATGCAACCAAATTAGCAGATACTTATCGACATTTTCGTGTATTCTTAGCAGGTGATGCGGCACATATTCATTTGCCTGCAGGCGGACAAGGTTTGAATGTAGGTTTACAAGATGCTTTTAATTTAGGATGGAAATTGGGATTAGCTATAAAACAGAAAAAATATGAAAACCTATTAGAAAGTTACCATATTGAACGACATGCTGTAGGAAAAAAATTTTTAAAAGAGACACAAGCGCAAGAACAATTAATGATGAACTTTTCAAATGCTGGAATGGAACTAAGAGAGCTATTTTCTCACTTGCTCACATACCCAGAAGTGAATCAAGATTTAGCTAAAAAAGTTAGTGGCCTAGGAATTATGTATCCACCGATGCATAATTCCGAAAAACATCCATGGCTAGGAAAAAGATGTCCCAATTTTTCTATTTATGCACAAGATCAGAACAATCACACACTCTATGAAGTGATGCATGATGGGAAGTTCATTTTATTGATACATCCTTCTTATGTAGATATGGTAGATAAAATAAACATTGATTCACATATAAGAGTGATTGTAGGACAAATACAGCATTCTGAGTTAGAAAAAATAGATGCAGTTTGGATTCGACCGGATGGTCATATAGCTTGGATTGCGCATACCAAGAAAGACGTATCATTAGGTATTGAAAAAATGCAAAATAACATGTAATTCAATATGTTATTAACTAATTAGATTCTTTTGTATTAAGGAATCACACAATTTCAAAAATAAAAAACGTTATTCTTTCTTTACTGCTTTCTAAGAAAGGATAACGTTTTTATAAATTATATATTGGGTACTTTACCCATCGCCATCAAGCTAACGAAAACGAGATAGGGGTTCAGCCGCATATCCATCAACTTAAGAGAAGTAAACACCCCTAAAATGAAAAAATGAGCTGACTTCTCAAAATAACTATCTGTAGAGAAAGAAAATTTTCATTTAGGGGGTATATTAAAACCTTAGCTTGATAGGTATGGGGTAGCACCACACGTCCATCAACTTAATTATTTTATAACAGCCCCAAAACGAAATTATTTTTCTTTTGGGATTACAAATCTCTTAATTGATAAAACCGGGTACCGCTCGCAAAAAAGCCGTTCTCTCCTAAACTATGGAGAGCGGCTTTTTAACTTACCATTTATTAACAATTATACTAATTAAAGTTGTAAAGGTAATTCTTCTAATGACCTCATTAGATAGCTTTCTTTCCATTTCACTTGCTCTCTTTCACCTTGAATCTGTAAATTTGGCATACGGCGTAATAATGTAGAAATTGCGATTTTTGATTCTAAACGAGCAAGTGATGCTCCAAGACAAAAGTGACTACCATAACCAAATGCAATATGACGATTATTTTTTCTTGTAACATCAAAAACATCAGCGTTTGAAAAAATTTTTTCATCACGGTTAGAAGATGCTAGTGAAATAATAATCCTATCTTTTGATTGAATATCTTGGCCATGCATTGTAAACGGTTCTGCTGTCCAACGTATAGTAGTTAATTCAACGGGGCTGTAAAATCGTAACGCTTCTTCAATAGCTGAATCGATTAAATCAGGGTTTTGAAGAAGCTTTTGTAATTGAACTGGATGCTCTAACAATGCTAGTGTCATATTGGCAATTAGGTTTACAGTTGTTTCATGTCCAGCAACAATCAGCAACGTAATTGTCGAGTATAACTCTGATGCATTTAATTTTATTCCTTCACTTTCCGCTTGTATTAGTGCACTGATTAAATCGTCTGTAGGATTTTTTCTTTTTTTATAAACTAAATACTGTATATATTCAGCGAATTCTTCTAATTTTTGATTATTTTTTTGCACATCTTCTAGTCGAAGTGGAGTATCAATGATCGCCTGTGACCAAATTCTAAATTTATGCTGATCTTCAAGAGGAATTCCTAACATTTCACTAATTACCATAATGGGTAAGGGAAAGGCATAATCGTTTACAAGATTTATTGAATGAGTGTGTTCAACTTTATTTAATAGAGCATCAGCGATATGTTGAATTCGACATTCAAGTTGCAAAATCATCTGAGGAGTAAATGCTTTTTGAACAAGTGACCGTAGACGGTGATGGTCGGGGGGATCTGAGTTTAACATATGATTTCTTAAAAGCTCCCTATTTTCTAGCGAAAAAGGAACTTTAACGTCCTCTTTTTTACTAAATACATTCTCAAAATTTTTCATTAATCTTGCATCTTTTAATAAAGCCATAGCATCTTCATATCTCGTAATAAGCCACCCTTGTCCTTGTTCGCATAGAGATAAAGGATAAACAGGTTGAAAGGCACGTAGTTCTTTGTAAATATCGTATGCTTTCTGTTTAAACATTGGAGAAGCTAATTGTGTTTCTGCCAAGAGACTAAAATTTAGTTCGTTTTTTGAAATCATCAATATAACCTCCATTTTTACAGACTTATTGGGTAACTCAACTCTTAATTTGCATTATAACCCATTTCAATTCAATAACGTAAAGAATATTCAGATAAAATATTACTTTACTTGGTAAAATAAATAGAAAAATTCTGAGATATTTACCTCGTTTAGTCATTTGAATATCACTTATAAGGGGTCCCGCCCCACATCGCTATCAAGCTAAGGTTTTAATATACCCCCTAAATAAAAATTTTCTTTCTCTACAGATAGTTATTTTCAGAAGTCCGCTTATTTTTTTCGTTTTGGGGCGTTTATTTTTCTTAAGTTGATGGACGTGGGGTAGCACCACATCGCCATCAACTTAAGAGTACTTACTACCCATTATTGTTATAAAAGTTATTCTTCCTAGATTAATCAGAGGGATGAAAAAAAACACCCTCACAGGTGTCTTTTTTCATTATAGAAATATCTTAAAATAGATATCTGATGTCATTTATTCAATAAAAAACCCTTTGTTACATCATAACGCCATTATCTTTGAATGAATACCATTTACCATCAATGAAATGTTTTCCTACTGCCATTGCACCATTAGATTGTAAATAGTACCAATTTCCATTATCTTGTACCCAACCTGTTTTCATTGTGCCATCTGCATTCATATAGTACCAATTATCCTTATCTTGTACCCAACCTGTTTTCATTGTGCCATCTGCATTCATATAGTACCAATTATCCTTATCTTGTACCCAACTTGTTTGCATCTTAGCACCAACAAAGTAATACCAGCTTCCTTGATAACTTAACCAGCCATTATAAGCACCTCCGTTATCTTTGAAATAATGCCACTGATTATTAATTAAATTCCAACCCGTTACCATTGAGCCATCAGGAAGGAAATAATTACCTTGTAGGAATTCTCCTATCCAACCTGTTCGCATTTTCCCTTTACTAAATCCATCTAAATAATATGTTTTATCATTATATTTAAGATAGCCCATGTGTAGATTTCCGCCTTCGAGAATGTAATACCAATCTCCCTCATATTGAACCCATCCCGTATTTGTATACAGTGCACCGTCTGTTCCTAATAAGTAAGCTCCATTTTCATCTTCAATATAGCCCATTTTCATTTTTCCGCTTGCATCAAAGTAGTACCATTTTCCTCCATCTTGTAGCCATCCTGTTTTCTTCATATCCTTTTGATCATAGAAATACCATGTTTCTCCGTCTTTTACCCAACCACTTTGTTGCATTGTCTGTTCTGCTTTTGGAGCGTCCTGCTTCATATTATCTTGTTTTTCTGCATGTGATACTGCAGGAACGATAAACATTGTAGACATCAAAATTGGTAAAATAGCTTTCTTCATTTTCCATATCCCCCAAATAATGAGTAATTTTAGTTTTTATTTCCACAAACAGAATTATATTATGATATTTAAATACAATCAATAGTTTTTGTAACAAAAATGTAATATTTTTTAATTTAACGAAACGAAATATCCATTAATGTAATCATTGTTACTTTTCAGTTACAATGTAGGTATCATTACACATCTATCAACTTAAGGGATTAATTGTCCCAAAAACGAAAAAGATGAGTCGAATTCTCATAAATAACTGTAAAAAGGTAAAATTTTCGTTATGGGGGGTGACCTGTTTTTTTAGGTTGATGGCGATGGGGTTCAGCCGGGATACGTGTAAAACTAGATTATAGTGATATAGTATTTTCCAAACGTTAATTTTCATGGGATATTGTAACAAAATTTACCGTGGACAGACCATCTTATGCCGCCTTCTTTCCCTTTCATCAGTTTATTGGTCATTCGGCACGATAAAAATAGACTGCAAATTGGAGGTACTTACCTTTATGTAAGTACCTGTAATAAAAGTGCGTACTTACATATTTTTAGCTTGGACTTTACAATAAAAATGAAATCAGCCTAAGGAGGAAGAAACATTGAAAACTCTTGTTATCGTAACACACCCAAGTTTAGAAACATCTGTTGTTAATAAGCGATGGGTAGAAGAATTGAAAAAATATCCAGAAAAATATACTGTGCACGAATTGTATAAGGTTTATCCTGATGAGAACATAGATGTGGAAAAAGAACAAAAATTGGTTGAAACTCACGGGAACCTTGTTTTCCAATTTCCTGTATATTGGTTCAACTGTCCTCCTCTCTTAAAAAAGTGGCTGGATGATGTTTTCCTTTATGGATGGGCTTATGGTTCAAAAGGAGATAAATTAAAGAATCGTAAAGTTGCTTTAGGGGTATCTGCCGGGATCAAAAATGTGGATTATAGTGAAGCTGGAAGATACCATTATACACTTGAACAAGTATTGCTTCCGTTTGAGACGACAGCCATCTATTGTAAAGCAGATTATCGTTCGTTCTTTGCGTTTTATGGAGCAGAATTTGAGCCATCTGTAAGTGAAATAGAAAAAAGTACTCAAGATTATTTAAATTTCATTGATAATATGTAATAGGTAACTTTTATAAAAGTTAAAATAAGAAGTACCTTCTAAACAAGAAGGTACTTCCTTTTTACACTATGCCTATTTTGTTACATCTTCTAGAGCTTGAAAACTATTTTTCTCTCCCCACTCGCACATCATATCTAACAATGGAATAAGTGAACAGCCACGTTCAGATAATGAATATTCAACTTTTGGAGGTATTTGGGGAAATTCTTTACGTATAATAAGACCATCTTCCTCAAGCTCTTTTAACATAACACTTAGTGTTTTAAAGGAAATAGTCCCAATACATCGCTTCAGCTCATTGAACCTCATAACCTTATTTTCAGACAACCAATACAAAATAATCATTTTATATTTACCACCTATTAAGGATAAGGTATATCCAAAACCAGTGTTTTTTAGTTCTACGCCAGTCGGAACACAAGTTTCTCTCACAATCCCCACTCTCCTTCTGATAAGAATATCCTATCAATATGAATACTTTATAGTAAATTACTATGCAATCTTATCACAAGAATGTAAAGTAACACGTTTATATTTTCTTTAATGTTTTTAATGTCCTATATTGTTGCATTCTCATGCAAAGAATCTAATTTAAATTACAAAAAAGAATCCCTTTTGGCTTCTGGGATTCTTTTTTGTAATTTAAAGTTTACTCACACAAATGATCTGCACATCAATTCATTCTTGATATACAGATCATTTGTATGATAATTTTTATAAATAATTGCTGAATAATGGACTTACATTACTGCTTTTAAAAGTTCTGTTACTAATGGAAGTACTCCACCTAAGAATGATAAAACTGCCATTGCGATTGTCATATTATTTCCTCCTCTGTCGTTGATGCTAAGATGTGATTTATCTTTATGCTTTTATTATAGTAAGCGCTTACATTTTTATCAATACATTCTTATATGCAATATTACATATGAGAATATATCACGTTCCCTTTGCATTGTTACTAAGAATAGCATTGATTATATGGATGGTTGCAAACCCCCGAATTTTTCATAGTTGTTCACAGATTTTAAAAATACTGTAATGTTGAACTACTCACCACTTATCCTTACGGTCTGATTGAAGTGGGAGATTCCTAAGAACTCTGTTCTACCGAACAGATATTGATTAGGCTAGCCCTGTCATTCCAACAGTTAGAAGCCGTATCGCTTCATTTTTCAGATTCATACTTGCGTTAATATCTCTGTCATGATGCGTGCCACAAGAAGGGCAAGCCCACTCACGAAGGTTTAGATTCTTAACGTCTTTGTTTTGGTAGCCACAACACGAACATAGCTGAGAACTTGCAAATGTTTTAGACACAGCAACTAACTTCTTTGCCATACCATTTCGCTTTGTATTCAAGCATTGTTCTGAATTGTGACCAAGATACTTCGCTTATTGCTTTGGCTAACTTGTGGTTTTTTAGCATATTACTTACTGACAAATCTTCAATACCGATTATGTCGTGGTTTTTGACAATTTCAGTAGAGATTTTATGTAAGTAATCAGCTCTTGCATTGGAAATTCTTTCGTGAATACGAGCAACTTTCACGCGTTGTTTATTCCAGTTCGAAGAACCTTTCGTTCTTCTGGAAAGGATACGCTGTGCTCTCGCTAACTTTTCTTCTAATATACGGAAGAATTTAGGGTTCTTGTATGTTGTGCCATCAGAAAGAATGGCAAAATCTTTTAATCCAACATCAATTCTACAAGTGGATTCAGTTTTAAGTATTTCTTGTACCTCTGTTTCGACAAGGATAGATACAAAGTATTTACCACTTGGGTTGCGTCGAATCGTTGCATTTAGGATACGGCCATCCACTTCACGACTTTTTGCAAATGTAACGAGACCAAGTTTTGGCAACTTGATTTTATTTTCAACAATAGCTATATTTCCATTTGTTTGTTTTGTTGTGTAAGATTGAACTTTATTGTTTTTAGATTTAAATCGTGGAATATCATTCTGTTTCTTGAAAAAACGTGAAAAAGCATCTGCGAGGTTTTTTAATGTTGATTGAAGGGCAATACTATCGACTGCTTTTAACCAAATCGTATCCTGTTGCTTCTTTAATTTGGTGAGCTCGGCAGAGCAAGAAAATGGTTAAATACAAAGCGACTGCACCCAATCGTTTTAGCAATTAATATTTCTTGTTCCTTATTTGGATAGATACGAAATTTATATGCCTTATTTACTAACATGGGTTGCACCTCACTTTTTTGTATGATGCCTACAGTATACTAAAAAATGTAGGCTTACGCCTACCGACATTCATCTCCCACCTAAAATTGGTGTTTCACACCTTCGCATTTTTGAGGAAGGAGTCTTCTGTCGGAAAACGATAAATTTTTGTAGTCCTTAGTGAGGTAGCACCAACATTTCGCGGATTCTGTACGCTAAGACTGAATCCCTTGATATAACAGGGATTTAACAATGAGATCCAAAAACGGTCGTTTTTAGTAGGGGTACGGGAACGATTCTGGGTATGAGGGGCCACTCTGGGATCTAATTACAAATTAAAAAAGAACTTTATTCAAGTTCTTTTAATCTACGATACAGAGCAGCTTGACTCACTCCTGTAATTTGGCATATTACCTTAACAGTTTTATTAGTATGCTTCCGTAATTCAATCGTATGATTCATACCTGGGTGCTTATCCGTGTATTTCTTCAATCTTCCTCTATACACTCCTTTTTGTTTCGCTAACTTTATTCCTGCACGTTTTTTTTCTTTAATCATTTCTCGATCTAATTCACTAAAGGCAGCCATGACAGTTAAAAAGAATTTTCCTGTTGGAGTTCTAGTATCTATTCCTAAATTTAAAATCGCAAAGTGAACATCCTTTTCCCGAAGTTGTTCTACTAACTGTAATAGCTGAATGGATATGATGTACAACCATATACTTTTCAACAGCTAGAACTGAATCAAATGATAAATAAAACTTTAAAACTAGGTGGTTATACAGATTTATCGTATGCAGAAATAAATGAAGTTGTTGAAGGCGTTCAATTTCCAGAAGGTGTAACCTTATTTGGTCCTCAGGTAACTGTAGAGTATGCCCTTTTTCATGATGTTTTGAATATTTGTCCAGATTAATGAAGTTTTAAATTGCAACTAATAATTAGCTAGTTCTAATAATAAAAAGTCGTAGATAATGGTTTCTACGACTTTTTTTGTTGAATATTTTTCCAGAGTGGCCCCTCATACCCAGAATCGTTTCCGTACCCCTAAAGAGGGAGCAGAACTACAATGGCATAATGATGTTCGTTGGTCCTGTATGTATTTAAAAGCGAAAGGGTATTTGGTAACTACGAAACCAGGTATTTGGAAAATTACCAAAGAGGGAATAATGGCTTTCTAATTTGTAAACCTACTACCAGTAGTAGGTACAATTAGGGGAAAAGTAATTTGTTTTGTAAGAAAAAGATCTGAAATTAGCAATAAACGAAAACGATTTCTGGATGTAGCTGGGGTACGGCAACGATTCCTTCTTTTTGGAGCCACTCATCAAGTTTTGTTGTAACAAAAAGAATTAAAGTCAATAATGTTACGAATTATTTTTGTTACAGCTAATTCAACAGTTAAGGCATTTCATATTTTCAAATAGAAAATGTAACAGAAACGTTTGTTTTTGTTACAATAAAAAATTTCATTACCTTGTTTTCTCCAGAAAAAGTAAAAACGAACCCACTATATTTGTAGATTCGTTTTAACAATTTGTCTCGAGAGATCACGAGCTGAATTGGAATATACTTGCATATGGCTCCATATTTCGCTTTTGGTTTCCATACTCCATTTTAGCTAATTTAGCAAGCCGACAAAGGATAGGAAACATAAAAACAGGCTGTAGAAAAGACTTTCTCCACAGCCTGCAGTAGTAGAACCCTTTAGTCTAATTTTTCTAGCTTAAATGATTGGTTCCAGCCATTATTATTATTATTTACAATTATATTTGTTCCGTTTGACGTACCTTTCCCTTGTACATCTAGTACCTTATTTTGATTTTTGAAATTTTTCACATATATATAGCCACTTCCAGTATCTTCCAGAATCCAATAATGCTCTAGTTTCTGTTGATTCGGTGTAGCAAATACATTATTAGAATTATTACTATCATTCCAAGCTAACACTAAATTTGGATTTGTTGCACTTTTAATTTGGTATGCTCCTATTATTTGATCATACTCAAATATCCATTTTTGATTCGCCCCATCATGTTTTTCATGTAGGTGAACATTATTAAGAGGTATGTTAGGATCCGGCGATCTACGTGTACTCATATCTACAACACTTGTCCCATTCACACCGGCAATAAGGTGATACGTACCATTTACGCTCTCCGGGTCCCAAGAGTTTTGAATGGGTACTACTTCAAGGCCAGCATACCCTCGACCTTCATGTTGTACCCAAGCTTTCTCACGACCTGTGTACCAACTTTGTAAAACACGAGTAGAAATATAAGAAGTGTGAGCATTGTACGAAGTAGTAGGTCGACCAAATTTATCGTGATATAGAGTAACTCTATCTGCTACCAGGTTTAGTTCTTTAGAATTTTCTTTTAAAACTGTATAGATTTTTTCTTGTGATTTGTTCTGAATAAAATATGGCGAGTTCGTACCAGTTAGATGGTATTTTGGTGCTCCTCCCCATCTAGAGTTATTCCCAATCTTCATTGAAACTGAAACTTGAGTATCATTTCTTAGATACCCATCCCCTCTTTCCCCTCTTGGGGCTTCAAAATTTATAGGGGTACCATAGTATAAATTGCCTTTTGTATCGTAGTGTTGTTCTCCCCCAAAATAAGAATTATTGTGGGATGTAACAGGATAATACCAACCAATATAGGTCTCAAAAGTTATTCCATGTTTATGTGCACCTACAGCTGCTTCACGTTGGTTTAAAGGAACACCTATTGCTTGATCCGGCTCAAGTTCTTTATGAACTAATATATAATCTTTATTTGTTCTGATTGGATCACCATAAATATCAAGTATACGGTCATCTTCTTCTGCATAAGCAGAGTTTGTAGGAAAAATAATTACAATCACGCTAAATACAAGTGATAAAAATGTTAATATAGGTAGTTTTCTTTTAACATTCATTTTTTGTCTTCTCCTTGTTACTATATTGTTTGTTGTAAAAGTCATTGCTTAAATCGTTAGTTGACTCTTATGAATTCATTTTAATTGATATGTCTTTCAAAATTCTTTTAAAAGTATTACAAAAGTCTTGCAGAGCCAAAGTTTTTGTTTTTATTATCTATAAGTGAGATTATATGAACAAAAGGTCCCTTCTTATCTCTTCTGAAGGAACTTTTAAAGGTTTTGCGATACATTTTTTTATATTAGCAAAAGATGCTTCCATTATTTACTTCATTCCCTTTTCTTCATTTCTTTGTACAATCTGATAAAGAAAGGTTCGACTTGAGTTTTGTACTTCGATCTCTTAATGGGGGATGGAAAAATCGTTATCAAGCATATGTCGATGGTGTTACACATATATTATTATGATTCATAAATAAATTCTTCTTTATTTTTTAAAAATTTAACCTCAAAGTTTTTCTCACTAGATAACAATCTTTCAATTAGTGATTTTGTTTCATTGTAGACAGGAGGATTATGAAATGTTCCGTAATGTATTGGGACTAATATTTTTGATTTTAGTATTGTTGCTGCAGATATAGCTTCCTCTGGTCCAAGACATATTGGTTGATTACTAGGAATTATTCCTTTCCCTCTATTAACAATGGCTTGATTTACGGGAAGGAAAGCAATATCAATTGGTCCGTAGGTATTAGCTATATTCCACCAACGGCCATGCCATAAAGTATCTCCGCAGTGAATAAATGTCTGATTACGATCTTTAATTATCCACGATACTTGTTCATCTCCTGCCCCATCGACCGAATACTCTGCAAAAATTTCGAATTCCCCACATTTAATAGTTTCACCAATTTGTAAACCGGTTACCATATTAAACCCGCTTGATTTTACCTCTTCAAGACATGGCTTTGGTACAACTAAATGTATATTTCCCCCAAAATGTTCAAGGATTGATTCAGGATCGAAATGATCAGGATGAAGGTGCGTGATTAAAATCAAATTTGGTTTTTTAAATGCTGAAAAGTCATATATTTTTTCAAGTGGCAAACCTAAAAATTCTTTATTAAATTTAAAAGCAGGGTCAATCATTAAGACATTCTCCTCGTTTTCTAATAATATCCCTGCCCATTGCATCCTTTGAATTCTCATAATTTACTCCTTTTATAAACTAAATTTAATGAAATGCCCTCCGATTTTTAGTTATTTATTTAATAATCTCGGAGGGACAATCTCTTTATAGTTATTCTTTATTTATCTTAAAAATATTGAAATTTGCTCGGCAAACGATTCAGGATATTGAAACAAAAATCCATGTCCTGAATCAGGGTAGATGATTAGTTGAGCGTTCTCAATCTTCTGAGACATAATATAAGAATTGATTGTCGGAATCATAATATCCTTATTTCCGTTAGCGATTAATACAGGTTGTTTTATCTCGTTTAATCGGGGGAATGTCGTATCTTCCTCAGAAGGATTTACCATCCTAATGATAGCTTCTAATTGTGCCTTCATTGTTTCCGAACTAACTAGAGGCGATCGATCTTCTTTTCTCCATGTAAGTCGTTTTAAATATTCACGCCCTAATGACTTACTCGTTTCAGTTTTGTCAAAAAACATGAATAAGAAATCTTCTTCAGTATGAACCGGTCTGGTCATAACTTCAAATACACCTTCTCTGGATCCTTCAATACCTTCTCCTGCACCAGGTCCTGTTGCTGAAAGAATCATACGTCGAACTAGATCTGGTCGATTAAGTGTTACATATTGGGCAATCATTCCACCCATTGAGAAACCTAGTATATCCACTTGTTTTAGTCCAAGTGCTTCAATAAAAGTAATTGCATATTTGGCCATTTCAGGAACTCTATTCGGTGTAACACCTGAAGACAGTCCCACACCAGCGTTATCAAACAGGATAATTGTTCTTTCTTTTGCTATTTCATTAACAAGTGCTGGATCCCAGTCTTCCATTGTACCTCGAAAACGTTGACAAAAAACAAGTGGTACTTCAGATTCCACACCGAATTTACGATACGCGAATCTTATTCCTCCAGCTTCCACATATGATGTTTGAACCGTTTCTGCATTTAATGTACTTAATGATTGATTATTATTCATTTTAATTCTCCTACTTTCATTTATTGTTTTATTTAATGAATACAAAAAACGTATACGTATTTTATTATTTTAAAAGTTCTAGTAGATATACAAAATCCTCTTATAATGATATCTAATTCTGAAAGATGTAGTTGCTAAAAGTTTACATAATCATTTTTAAATTTTTCACTTATCAATATTTATTAAAAAACTATTTGAATTTGCGATCGGCCTCGTTAATAGGATAATCATTTCCACTCATATCTCTTCTTTTCATAAGTCCATCTTCACCGAACTCCCAAAATTCGTTACCATGACACCTCATCCATTGACCAGTTTTTTCATCTTGATACTCGTATTCAAATCGTACTCCAATTCGGTTATCGGTGTAACACCATAGTTCTTTCATTAACTTATAGTTAGTTTCTCTTTTGAATTTTTTTGTTAAAAATTTCTTAATTTCTTCTCGGCCTGAAAAAAACTCAGTACGATTACGCCAATTTGAATCAAGAGAGTATCCCATCGAAATACGTTCTGGATCTTGTGAGTTCCATGCATCTTCAGCAAATTTCACTTTTGCTAATGCAGATTCATGTGTAAATGGTGGTCTAATATCTTTGCTCATATTAATTTTCCCCTTCGCTGTAATGATTCGTTATATTAACTAAATCGATAAAGGCTAATTTTGAATCTTTTAAATACCTCCCCTCCGTGTGCATTTTATTATACAGACAGGTCTGTATAATTTCAACCTTTTTGTTAATATATTTTTATATCAACTTTAGTTTAATAACTCGGTAACTTAAATTTCTCTTTAGAGAATTCTCCTTTTGATAATTAACTAAGCAAAAGAACTTAAAGATATACAAGTAGTATTGCGAAAAGAATTTAATCACTAATTAAGCGGATTAATTAATAACATAAGGTTCCAATATCACAGAGATCCAATGGATTTTGAAAATCATTTACATTGTTATCACCTTACATATCCTATTTTTATTATTACCTATGTCTGAATTATGTAGCGAAATCAAATTAAATATATAGTATTATTTGGTTTATTAGGAGAATATTTAAAATATGTAGCTAAAGCACCTAGAGGGCTGCAAGTGTATTAACAATAAAGACTAAAACCTCTTGTTATTCTAGCCTGGTATATTACAGTAATATTTTCTTTATAAATTTGAATTTCAAAAGGATAAGAGCAATTACATAAGGCATTATATTTTCAATTTACTATTTATATTAACTTGCTTGATGGTATACATACATATATGTATACTATGTTAGAAAGGAAGGTGGAAAAATGAGACAGACCCTGCGATCTCACATTTTAAACGTTGCATCCGAATTATTCAATGATAATGGAATTCAAGCTACAGGGGTAGACAAAATAGTTGCTGAAGCAAATGTCGCAAAAATGACATTATATAAACATTTTCCTTCGAAAGATGATTTAGTTATTGCTTATCTTGAGAAAAGAAATGAAGAGTGGCGATTATCATTAGAACAAACTGTAAATGAAAATGGTAAGACCCCTATAGATAAGTTACTAGCTATTTTTGATTTTTTGGATAATTGGTTTAAAAGTTCTTATTTTAATGGTTGTACTTTTATTAATACGGCTGCGGAATTTAGTCGAATTACCCATCCTTTTCATGAACAATCGATGGAATATAAAAATTTTTTTATACAATATATAATTAGTTTAGTAAAAGATACGGGAATAAAAGAGTATGAGGAAGTTGCAAATATACTTTATTTTATTATTGAGGGTGCGATTGTAACTGAACTTATTCATCGTAAAGGAGATTCTGCATTAAAAGCACGTAGGGGTGCGGAAAGATTAATTCAGAGTTATTTATAAAATTTATAAAATTTTATAAATTTTGCATCTGGAAGAGGGGCATGCTGATATTTACTATGCTCCTTTTTGGGGTATGTGAACATGCCCATCAAGCTAAAGTTTTGAAATACCCCCTAAACGAAAATTTTGTGTTTTTTATAGCAACGCAGTTCATTTTTATCATTTTGGGGGCAACCTGTTCTGTTAGGTTGATGGGCATGAGATGTATACACCAAATATCAAATTGTAACTCCTATTTTCTCGACAAAAAGCGTCTAACGGTTACGTATTAGGCCTCACCATACATGCCCATCAACTTAAGAAGGAAAATAAAATGAACTTTCGTTCATATGAACGAAAAAAACTTAAAATATTTTGTGTCCTTAAAAATGAGCATACCAAATAAGGTTCTGGTGCAAAAACTCTAAAACTTTTGCAAGTAATCTCCTAAACTTGGACATACTGATAGTATCACTCTAGAAAAAGGTGTGTGATCGATATGGAAAAGGAAAATTTGTGGTTCTGGTGCAAATACTTAGGAAAGATATAAAGAGGCGAAAAGTTTCCTAGTGGAATCTAGTCTTATGCAGCAATTCTAAATAGTTGATGGATGAACTTCACTTGATTTTGGACAGACTTGTTGGTCTTACCCCCGTCAAGTGGACAGCTGTAAAAAAAGACTATGCAGCCATCGAGATTCGATATTCAATCGGAGCTCGATGGTTAAGCCTTTTTTGGAATCGTTTGTAGTTGTAATGATAGATGTATGTTTCAATAGCTTGAA
>NZ_KB895608.1:0-18679 GCF_000374885.1 Bacillus sp. 105MF
GGAGGGTTTTTTTGCTTTTTATAGGGGGTCAGTGTAGATTATTTAAAAATTCGCATACGAAATAAACCCTAATTAATATAGGTATTACTACCATAATGGGTATTGTATGAAAAAAATATTTTATGAAAGCAAGTGAAGAAAAATGAATAATAAATTAATTCAACGTAAATGGGCATTAGTTGTAGCAATTTTGTTTACAATATCATCTATTATGCAGCTAGCAGGAGGAGATATTAAGGGCGGTCCTTATGGAAAGGGACAGTTATTGGCATATTTTTTAATCCCAATATTATTTTATGTTTTGGCATTTAAAAAGAAGAAAGAAAAATAACTTCAAGACAATCTGAACTAGTGGCTTATAGTCGCTAGTTTTTTTGGGGGAGGAATCATGTTTCTACTCTGTTGAAGGGGTAGAGTCAGGAAAATGCGGATTTACAACGTTAAGGAAGTTTAAATATTAAAAAGCCTAATTTCTCAATTTAATGCGAAGAAATTAGGCTTTTTTCATTGCTCCATTAAAGCGCCCTTTAATGGCATAACAAGATGTTTCTATTAGCTTGTTTACTTGACAAGAAAATGTCTTTGTTGCATATTATTTGAAGAATGCGTATTAACAAACACATAATCCTCGATAAGATTATAGTTTATCGATTAATGTCTCCCATGTAAGCTCAAGAACACCCGTCATATTTTTTGGTTCATTTGAAATATATGTTATAACTGCATTTTTATCTGGCAGCATTACAACATATTGACCATATAAACCATCCATACGATATGATTTAGGCCAAGAGTTCATCCATATTTGATAGCCGTATCCTTGATGATGGTCTGCCGTAGCAAAATAAGGATTAAAATCGTTGGTCTTTATTTGGACAGATGTTGCTTGTTCAATGTGACTTGAAAGAATCAGTTGCTTACCTTTCCAGACACCTTTATCGAGAATTAATTGCCCGAATCTAGATAATTGTTCTGCTGTTAAATATAAACCTGAGAATCCTTGCGGAATTCCTTTTGGACATGTATCCCATTTAGGTTTTTGTATGTCTAAATGTTTAAATATCCTTCTATCTAAGTATTCATCCAAGTTACTTCCTGTAGTAATACTTATGATTTTTGAAAGCATGTAGGTTGCGGCATTGTTATATGTAAAATGAGTACCTGGTTTAAATACAATCGGTTCATCAAAGAATAATTGTGAAATATCCCATTCCTGACCACTACTCCAATCAGCCTTCATAACTGGGCATTCTGCATGTCCAGTTCCCATGCAAAGCAAATCATAAATAGTCATCTCTTTTAAGTATTCATTCATTGGGTCATGTTGAATATCTGAGAAAAAATCTATAACATGGTCATTAATTTTAAAGTACCCCTCCCTAATGGCAATACCGACTGCCATTGATGTAAATGTTTTGCTTATTGAATATAAAAGAGCAGGCTTTTCTTCTTCAAAATCATGTTTTGCAATTATATTTCCATTTTGCCTAACAATTACATTCAGAACATGAAGGTTCTGACTATTTACAGATAAAATCAAATCATTCAATAATTCATTATTCATTGTAACTCTCTCCATTAAATATATATTTCTTAACAATCCTTAATTCGTATAATCCTACTAATGAGTAGTTTTAAATGTATTGACACAGATAAATTATATCATTAGTGATAACTTATTTAAGTGTAATTCTTCGCAAAATTCTTTCCGATGTTATCAAAAATATTTTTACTTGAGAATCTTATTCAATTAAATGGCCCTTTAATTGAATAAGGAATGATTATTCGTTCCCTTCAGATAGCTTTCTATATAATGAAGCTCTAGATACATTTGTAATTTCACAAATTTGATTTACAGTCATACCTCCTTCTTTATATAGCTTTACTGCATAATTCATACCTGCGTGATTTTTATGATATTTCTTTAATCGTCCTTTAAACTTTCCTTCTTTCTTGGCCAGCTCAATCCCTTCACGTTGACGCATACGGATAAGATATCGCTCTAATTGATTAACACCAGCCATTACCGTAATTAAGAATTGGCTGTATGGATTATCTTCTGATAAATCTAGCCATGTATCCTTGAGTGATTTTAAGCTTGCTTTTTTACTTCGTATTAAATCAATCAATTCAAATAAATCCTGCGTACTTCGAGTGATCCGAGTTAAGTCTGTAACATAAATAATGTCACCTTCCTGTAAATCCTCTAACATTTTTTGAAGTTGTTCACGATCCTGTGTTGCTCCAGAAATTTTTTCTTCAAAAATAATATCCATTCCGATTTCGTTCAATTGCTGAAATTGCCTTGAAGGATTTTGGCTAGTCGAACTGACACGTATATAACCGATTTTTTGCAAAATATCACCTCGTTTTTGAGACAAGTCTTATGAGACACTCTTTACTATGATTTTATCAGTCTACTACACTTGTATCAATAGAGTACACCTTTTGGTTCACTTTTCATTACTATGTATTCAAATATCTAGTGAGTCCTTGGTATGTCTATAAAAGTATACCTTTGTAAACGACTAATTGTTCACTCAATTGACAGATAATACATTTGTTTATCTGCCAAACTCTTTCATACGCTTTTTATTTTTAAAAAATTTAGTGTTTGGAGGTATAAAAATGAATTTTCCACATTCTAAAAAAGAAAAGAGTAACAACTCAAAAAACTTAAAGTCTGAGACTACAATAACTGGACTTCAACCAGTAGAACAAGCCATGAATGGATTGTACGGAATGCCTGAAACTGATATAGAAGACAAAGAACACCCCAAAACGAAAATTTGAAAAATAATTAGTATTTAGATACTACTTTTATTTTGTATACATATTTTATTTCTAATAAAAAACCAAGGAAAATTAATTTTCCTTGGTTTTTTAATTTTATAATATTCTTAATCATCTAATTTTTTGTTTCTTCCTTCTTCCAAAGCTTTCCTGGCCAAAATGCGAATCGTCCTAGAACCACTGTAATGGCAGGGACAAGAAGTGGCCTTACAATGAATGTATCTAATAGTACTCCTATTGCTGTAACAATACCAAATTGAACAAGTACCTGAATTGGTAAAGTTGCTAAAACAGCAAACGTTCCTGCTAAGATTAAACCAGCAGACGTGATAACACTCCCTGTTTGAACAACGCCATTTTTTACTGCTTTAATATGTGTTTGGGTTCTTTTATTCTTCCATATTTCAGAAACCATAAATATATTATAGTCTTCTCCTAAGGCGACTAAGAAGACAAAAGCATATAAGGGAATTGCTCCTTGAATTGCAGGAGCTCCCATACCAAAGTGAAGTAATAACCATCCTGCCCCTAATGCAGAGAAGAAAGATAATACAACTGTTAAAATTAAATAAATCATCGCAACAATAGAACGAAGATAAACAAGCAATAATAATGCGATAATACCAATCATGACAGGGATAATTACATCTTGATCACGCTCGGTAGTTTGTTTTGTATCATATAATGAAGCTGTTTCTCCCCCCAATCCATATATGGTTCTCAGCATCATTTATTTCAGATTTTTTCATTATTTGTTTCAAACTTTTTCTTAACTCAGGGATTTTATTCATGCCCTCAATTGAATAAGGATTTTCTCGTAAGGAAACCTCATACATTTGTAATAGACTATTCTGTTTCCCTTTTATAGGTTCCGTTACTTGATCTACGAAAGATAGTTTTTTTAACTCTGTTGTTACAGGTATGTCTTTCCCTTTTGTATCAACAACAATTTGTACAGGTGCTAACTCACCAGGTGAAAAATGATCAGAGATTAAATCAAATCCTTCACGTGAAGGCATATCTTTTGGAAATGATTCTAATAAATCATACGTAAATTGGACACGTGGAACAAATGAAGCCAACCCACCTAATAAGAATAGTGTTAACAGGATAATTGTCCATGGTTTACGAATAACAAGATCTCCAAGCTTTTTACTTAAGAACCCTTTCGATTCCTTTAACTTAATTGTTTTCTTTTTTTTCTTAGCATATTCTTCATTCATTTCTTTTGTTCTTGGAATGAATGGGAAAAATGCTACTCTTCCAAAAATAGCTAGTAATGCAGGTAAAAGCGTCAATGAGGCAACCCCCATTAGGAACACAGCAACACTAAATGGTACTGCAAATCTATAGAAAGAACCAATATGAGCAAGTAAAAGGGTACCTAATCCAACTACTACTGTAAGAGCACTCATGATAATTGCCCCACCCGATTCTTTGATAGCAAGTTGCAGAGCTTTAAATTTATTTTGTTCTACTAATAAAAACTCTCTATATCTTGAAATAAGAAATAAACAATAATCAGTACCAGCTCCAAATAAAAGTACAGTCATAATTGAAATTCCTTGTGCATCAGCAGTAATCCATCCTTTATCTGCTAAAAATCCTAAAGTTGGACTAATTACCCCATAAGCAAACCCAACTACAATTAAAGGTAAGATTCCTAAAAGTGGTGAGCGATACAGAAGAATAAGTAAAACTAAAACAAGTAGCACTGTTGCAACAAGTAATTTTACATCAGCCTGACTGAATAAGCTTACTGCATCAGTCTGAATACCAACTGGCCCTGAGAGACGAACATGCAGACCAGAATCAGAAATTTTTCTTTTAAAAGGATCATCTGCCAAAGTATCCTTTATAACACGCTGCAATTCATTCATATTCTCTTGAAGAATATCTGTCCCTGCTGTTGTGTTAAAAAATACAGGAGTTACTAGAGACGTACCATCTTCTGAAACACTCTTTGCTAATGTTTGCTGTGGTATTGTATCAAATGGCGGTAACATCGATTGACCTTTTAATGGTGTATTTTTAAGCTGTTTGTAAGTATCTTGAATTGCCTTAAAGTCATTCGCTTCTAAACCCTTGTTTCTATGCCAAACGATAAGCGCGGGGTTTCCAGCATCATTAGGAAACTCCTGTTTAATTAAACGATTAGCTTGTTGTGACATAGCGTTTTCAGGAAGGTTTGGAGCCGTCTCATCTTCAACTGTATTAACTGCTGGCCATGTAAATGATAAAACCAGGGTTAATAAGACCCATACCAAAAGAGTAATCCACCTTTCTTTTGGTCCCCCAACCAATTGTCCCCAAGTATATAGAGGATGTTTTTTCATAAATATCCACCTTTCTAACTAAATTTTTGCATTAATTATATATACTAGTTAGTTAATTAATCAAGAACTATTATATGAATATGCTATAATATTTTTAACTTTGAAAAGTCAGGAGCGAATAGAATTGGAACACAAACAGCGTCCCTTGGGAAGACCACGTCAAAATAAAAATACTATATCTACAAAAGATAAAATTGTAAACATTGCTACAAATTTATTTTTAAATAAAGGATATCAAATTGTTTCTATGGATGATGTTGCTAAAGAATGTGATGTGACAAAGGCAACCGTTTACTATTATTATGCTACTAAGGCTGATCTTTTTACTGATACAATGGTTCAAATGATGGTTCGAATTAGAGAAAATATGTATACGATTCTTTCAACAAATAAGCCTCTTAAAGAGCGCTTACTTGATGTTGCAAAAATCCATTTAACCGCTACAATGGACATTGATATAAAAAGCTTTATGAGGGATGCAAAGATTTCCCTGTCGGATAAGCACTTAAAACAAATGCAAGATGCAGAAGATAAAATGTATGAAGTATTGGCACAAACCATAGATAAAGCGATACAAGAAGGGGAAATCCCTAAAAGTCACACGCTTTTAAGTGCTCACGCCTTTGTTGCTTTGCTATACGTTGGAGACTATAAAGATGTTGATCAAAAGCCCCTTATCCCTGATATAGAAGATTTAGCACAACAAATTGTTGATTTTTATTGGAACGGATTAAGTAAGTAATTATGATTGCTTCTTAATTATTTTTTCTACAATACTCTCTTTTATATATTTTAAAAAGAGTGCCTTACATTTTCAGGCACTCTTTTTGATTGATAACAATTCATTTCGGTAAACTTTTAATTAATTCCTCCATTATTATTTTAGGCTCTAATTCTTCTAATCCATAAACCAACGCTTTTTTATCATTTTGAAAACAATTAACAAGATGTTGAATAGCATGTTCAAAAGTATTCATATATTTTACTCTACCGTATATTCTTGTTTTTTATCCAGCCTTATAAAATATATTTTAAAGCAATTGCTGCTCCCCAAACTATAAACACCATTCGTCTCCAGTATTTGGATTCACCATATAAAAGGATACCTATTAGTGCTCCACCTGAAGCGCCGATCCTAAGTCCAAATTGCATATGCTGTACCCTTAGGAATTGTTTTCATCGCATACGCAAGAAATATAAGACTTGTTCCAAATCATATAATTAAAAAATTAAAGCTTTCCAACTATCATCCATATACAGTTTGTTGAGTATAGGGATACCAACCATTTCGAATAAGCCAACTAAAATGAAATACAATCATTTCATTAGGAATCAGTCGCCTTCTCAACTCTACCTTTTAATAGCCGTAATAAATACTTTAATCTAGTTCGTGTTCGAGTTAGTAACCCAAAAGTTTTATTGTTGCAAAAAATAAAAAAGCCTAAGAGAATAACTGAAATAATCAGTCTCTCCCACGCTTTGCCCCTTCCATGACACAGCATCGCAGGGAGTTTTCTCCCAGACCTGATAAACATAATAATTATATAAATAACGTACATTATACATGTATTGCTGTTATGAGTACTGCAATAATTAACCCTATTTATACTTTCTGCATCATATTAGCTATCATGTTAGTTGCTAAGATTTATTCTTATGATTAGAAATTAGCAATGGTTTTACACACAAAATATCTAATACATACTCAATTTATTATTTTATTTCTACAAGGGCTTCTTTATATTACATAAACTAACCTTTTCTTAAACAGTTCGCTTCTTATGGTTTGCTTAATATACACCAGTACGCTCATACTACACCTGAGCCTTTAAAAAGCTCCTATAAATAACCAACTTAATATTTCTTTGGCAGTCGGTAACTTTTGAAAGGAACGAGCCCATTCCTTTAACCTGGATAACAAAATCCTTTTCGTATACATATGTAGCTAATTTTTGGATTACTTTAATAAAATAAACAAAATTAAAAATTAATAAACACTTTCGATATTAAAAAGGCAAGCATCAAAAGGTGCTTGCCCTATCTTCTAACGACGATGTTCCACAAGATCAATTACACCTAAAACAACGTGAGCTAAACCAAATCCAAATACTGTATTTGCAATCATCTTATTAGACCCACGAGTTTGCTTAAGAGCATAACCCGCAGCTGTAACTGCTGTACCTAGTGTAGTTGGAATTAATCCTTCACGAATATTCATAGTAACGTCCTCCTAGTATCGCAGTTAGTAATTATGATTTAATACTTTGAAATTAAAGTATTAAATCAAGTATTAGTATTTTCCTGCTTTGTGGAAAATATGTGGAGCTATTTTAAATACCTCTACTTAATTATGATACAGCGTAACTAAAAATGTTAATGCGTAAGTTGTTTTAATACATTTACATGTTCCCTATCTTTATCTAAAATATCATGTATTAACTTATGACTTTCTGGATCCAAATCACCTTGTACAATTTCTTCTGATATTTTAATCCCATAATAATCTTCGCCCTTTAACGCGCTATTTACAATTCCTTCTGTTGTATCTGGTACTGTAAATTGACTTATCAAACCTTGAACAGAGCCAACGATTCCTTCATTATTAACTGGTACTCCTCCAAGATTTTGTATTCTTTCTGCTACTTTTAAAGCATGTTGTTTGTGATCTTGTTGTATTCTTTGAAATTCCTTTTTTATTTCTGGATCTTTTAAATTTTCTATATAATGCTCATAAGCATGAATACCCATGTACTGACCTTTTAAAAAGGCATTTAATGTATTCACTACACTTTGTTTTTCCATATAATCACTTCCTTTTGTACAATATCCTAAGCTAATTTTTTGTTATATCATGCCTTTAAATCCTCTCTCACCTTTCACTCCTCCTGATATAAATATCATTTGGGTTTAATCAATTCGGATTAGGTTAATACTAACTTTTGTTTAAATATATGAGAAATGGAGCTGGATTAAATATGGAATTTGAAGGTAGAAACTCTACAGAATCTGCACTTCATCATTATAAGTATGGTTTGGGTTTATTTACTGAGAAGATGCCTAAGCTAGCTGAACAATTTAATTCTTTTACAGAGGAATGCTTTAAAGAAGGCACCTTATCCAAAAAGCAAAAACAGCTAATTGCTTTAGGTATTAGCCTTTATTCTCAGGATGAATATTGTATCATTTATCACATTAAAGGATGTCTAGATCAAGGAGCTTCAGAACAGGAGATCTTTGAGGCAGTGGGAGTGACAGCTGCATTTGGTGGTGGAGCTACTATGAGTCAGGCAGTTACTCTTGTACAAGAATGTATGCAAGAGTTAAAGCAGTAATAAGAATATCATCATGGATTGAGGAATATATTTCTCGAGTTTATGTGTTACTACTCTTACACAATAAATAAAAACAAAAAACTTGAGCGTGTGCTAATTATACTCAAGTTTTTTGTTTTCTCTGTTAGGAATATCAGGTGCGATCTTTTGTCGTTTGGATTATGTGTTGTAAAAATAAATTCTTTTTGCAATAACCGTTGGATAATTCCTGTCACTGTTGGTCTGTCCGCCAACAGTCTCTCTGCAACCAGGGCAGGTGTCGTTCCATTCGGATGAAGAGATATATCCTTTAAGACAGCCCATTGCTGCGCTGTTATTTTATATATTTTTAATCGATTTGATAATTCTGTTTTCGTCATTACGCTAACTTTATGCAATAGATACCCTAGTCCATATACAACCCCTTCTAGTTAGTATACTAATTATATAATTAGCGTACTAACTATATATCCAAAAGTCAAACACTCAAATAATATATTCAAAGAAATACGATGTATCTCACAAACATTAAGATTTCTTAACATTGGGATGGCGAACTTATAAACTTCACAACAACCTTTATTTAATAAAAATGGACAGGCCCTAAATCTTTGGGTCTGTCCGAAATATTTACATTCTAAATTCTTAATTTTAAATTTAGTATTTGAAAATGTTGTTTCTCCTTATTCATTATAATACCTATAAATATGTAGTTTCTATATCATTAAGTACATTAATTCCTGAATCTCTAATTTTTTTATGTACGTATACATTCTATTTATTTAATTTCGGTCTAGACTGCAAGTATAAATTTAAATTAGGACTAGAACCTTTTATAATTACATCTCGGATAATTTTAGAAAGTGCCATACTATAAACTAACCCATTATCACCATACGCATAGATAAAATAACAATTAGGAAATTCTTCATACATTCCGATTATAGGTAAACCATCATGAGTACCACCATAAAAGGCACTTAAATAAAATTCAGGTTTAACTGTAATATTAGGAAAGAGCTTATTGAATTCATGTAATAGCTTTTCTTTATTATGGATTAATTTTGAATCTCTCTCTTCAGCAATGTTTGTATCTTCATCTAGACCACCTATAATAATTCGATTATCTGCTGTAGTTCGCATGTATATATATGGTCTAGCGGTTTCCCATATGAGAGTGCGTTTATGCTAAGATGAAAAATCTTCAACAGGGGTAGTGACAATTGCATACGAGCTAATTAGCGTAGCGTTCTTTTCTTTTTTTAATTCTAATCCTTCATAACCTGCAGCTACGATTACTTTCTTGGCAGTAATGGAATTACCACTTTTGGTATAAAAAGTAGCGAAGTCTTTTTCTAATTTTCCCCCAACAATCTCAGTATCTTCATAAATCTGTACTCCTTGATTAGAAGCTTGCTTTAATAAACTATGTGTAAATTTATAGGGATTTATTTCACCATCTTCATATGTATAAAGGGCAGCACGTTTTTTAAATGGATATTTCTGTCCAATTTGTTTTTCTGATAACCAATCCGCTTTAAAACCATGCTTTTGTAAGTAATAAAGCTCTTTTTCTCCTCTTCATAGCTTGCAAAATATAAACTATCACGTCGCATAAAATCAGAATGAAAAGGTAATTTTTGATTTACAAATTCAATATCATTAATTGCTTCTTCACATAATCTCATATGTTTTACTGTATACTCTTCCCCAAATGTATTAACAAGCTCAAAAAACATTTTATCACCCAAATATTGTATGAGCGCTGTATTGGTTAGGTTACTGCCATGTCCAATCTTTCGTTTATCAACTACAACCACACTTAAATCCGAATCACATAAATAGTATGCTGATTGAGCCCCTAAGCTGCCAGCACCTATTATTAAAACATAACAAATTATGTCTTTTTCTAAACAAGGATAAGAAGGTGGATTGGGAAAAGTTGTGTTCCAATATAATTTCCCTGTCTGTAAATCCATTACTATTACACCATCCTATATAAAATAATTACATCCTCATTTTTGTTTCCAAACTAATTCAAATATATACTGTCTTTAAAAATTCGGTTTATAATTTTATTAAAGGTTATTTCGTACTAATATAACTAACTAGGTGTACCTGACATAAATTCTTTAACAAACAAATGAATTTCATCTTTAATCTGAAAACCCATACAAAAACATTATCACTTTTATATACTTCAACAAAAAGGACAGCATTATAGATGCAGTTTCTCTTAGTTTGAAATAGAGACATTAACGTTATTTGTAAATTTATAAAAAAAGGATTGTCCCAAAAGTTAGTTTCACTAGCTGTTGGAGATCACCCTTTTATATAAAAAATTGCTTTAACCTCTTGTAAGTAATCAACGGAGTTAAATTGAGGTACATTTAATGTGGCGTTATAAACTGGTGTTTATTTCTAACACCTATATATTGTTGTAACAGAGTTGGTATTCTTTTATGTGAAATATTCTAATTTTGCATTGGGAAAGAACTTCTCCATATAAGAATAAAGATAATTTTTTATATCTTCTTCTTCTTCTTTTTGATAAATGTATTTTCCAATTCCGTATTTTCCCCATTTATATCTTCTTTTCTCTTCATCTAATTCCAATTTTGTCATTGGATAATTTTTTTCAATCACTCTCTTAGCAGGCTTTGTAAAACGATGTTGAATAAATTCAAACGTGATATCATCCCGTACATCAGGGGGTAATTCAGCATCAAGACGCTCAAACATCTGATAGTATCCATCTTTCCAACCTTCATGAAGATAAATAGGAGCAACAATGAATCCGAGGGGATATCCTGCTCTTGCTACTTTTCCAGCTGCCTCAATCCTTTTAGCTAGTGGAGAAGTTCCTGGCTCAAAATTTTTAATAACATAATCAGCGTTTACACTAAACCGAAATCTTGTTTTTCCATTATGCTTTGCATCAAGTAAATGATCTACATGATGAAATTTTGTAACAAACCTCAATTTTCCATACTCGGATTCTCCAAAATGCTCAATTGCGCGTTTGAGGGTATGAGTCAAATGATCAATTCCCACAATATCGGATGTACAGGAGGCTTCAAACCTTGTCATTTCGGGTGCACGTGCCTCTATATATTTGTCAGCAGCTTCTAGAATTCCGTCGACATTTACATAAGTACGGATATATGGCTTACTTCCCATTGTTGTTTGTAAATAGCAATAATGACAATGGCCCATACAGCCTGTTGCAAACGGAATAGCATACTCTGCTGAAGGCTTTGAGGTATCAAATTTTAGTGTTTTTCTAACGCCCACGACAAGAGTAGATTTTGCTACCCGATACTTTTGAAAATCGTTTTCTCCTGGGAGATCTCTCACTTGATTATGAGAAGTAGTATGCCGAATTTCAACATCCATCTTTGCAAATTTTTCATGAAGCTCTCTCCCTAATGGATAATCCAGTGCTTTGGGTTCAAAGTATACAAGTTTAGGCATGAATGGATTATTCATTCTAGCATCCCTTCTGAAGCATCCCCATAATAGTAGTTGTAAGCTTGGTTTGCCTCTTCTTCTGTAGAATAAACAGCCATTTCATGTGAAAGTGGATAATAAGTTTCATAAAGAAACAATGCTAATTCATTAGGAGTATTAGGGTTATTTACAACAGCTGCGGCTTGTATATTTGCTACATCCTGAGTGTGGGGATTGCGATAAAAAACATAGACAATATCTCCAGCATGATAAGTTTTGCTTTCGTTAGACAATTCCATTCGATCACCTTTTTTTTATAAAATTTACTGCATAAAGTTTTTCCTTAATAAAATTTTCCCTTTAGGGTTTAGAATTATGTCATCTTTATTATGGAAAAATTAAATGGAGTTAATTAAATTTGTAGAGGGTAATATTTTTAGGTAATTAATACTATTACTTCTTATCAGAGGGGACCAGTGCTATTTTAGAATAAAACGAGCGTGTTTTGAAAAGAGACTAATCAAAATATGCGCTTGAAATATTCTAACAAATTAATTTTTATAAAAAGTGAAATCATTATTTGTGTTGCGTGTCTAACTCATATAAATAATACAAATTTTATGTTATTTTTCGAAATGTTTTTTATTTTAATGGAGTGAAGAATAAAATGGATATATAATAATTTAGATGTCCTAGATTAATATATTTAATTATTATTTCTTGATAAATCAGTTAATCCTTTCGAAAGAAATAACATGCTGACCATCCAAAAATAAGGTTCTGGTGCAAAAAATCTAAAACTTTTGCAAGTTATCTCCTAAAGTTACAACTTTGAAAATAGTGCCAAAACCTTTTAAGTTATGAACATCTTAACTTAATAACCTTTACTCCAGTAATTACGAAATCTACACAGATAACTTTATTATGTATACTCAGGACGCAAAAGAACACTTAAAATTAGTACAAATTATCCCCTAAAGTGACAGGTTCTACTTCTAACGGCCCGACACAAAAAGAAAATTGTGTGTTAAGAAATTGGTCGTTTTTAAAGATTGCATTCTATACGATATATAAGAACTAATGTTTGTGATAAACTAAGATATGAATAAAGGGGGAATTCACATTAACATTTCCAATAATATAATCGGAAATTTAGATAATATAGTTTATAAACTTAATAACTTAGTGATCACTAATCTAAAAGAAGAAAAACAGAATTCGGAATATTCAGGATGGACATTCCAGTTAAATAATAAAACCATACGTTTTAGGGTATCAAAAATTACTCCTAATAAAATTGGACAATTTGTTTCTTTTTGGGAGAAAAATGAAAACATGCAAAATCAAGCCTTCTTTTATGACTCTGCTCCTGACTTATTAGTTATCACTTGTATTGATGATAATAAACTAGGACAGTTTATTTTCCCCAAAGAGATTCTTCTAAAAGAAAAAATATTGAAAACTCAAAGTCAAAAAGGAAAGATGGCCATGAGAATTTATCCTATTTGGGATAACCCTGTTAGTAATCAAGCTAAGAAGAGCCAAATGTGGCAACTTCAATATTTTGTTGATTTAAGTGATACTAATAATTTATCCATAGATAAATTATTAAGTTTATATTCGTAGCTTCTTGTTGGGGTAGCACCAACAAGAAGCGGATCCCGTACGCTAAGGCTGAATTACTTGATATAACAGTAAACGTCAAACTGTCCCCACATACCAATAGAATCAGTTCCATGTCATAATCTCCTTACGTACAAGACGAAAAGGAGATTTTTTATGGCTAAAATAGATCAATCAATAGCGTGGAAGAATCGAGTGGTTTAAGCATCCGAAGCTCGTAAGAAAAAGAAAGATGTTTATTTAAGTCTTAATGCGTTCGCTTTTACTGTTGGTTATGATTGGTAGGGACATTCTCCATTAATAATTCGTAGGAAAGAGATAAAAATTAGAAAAACTGTCATTGAAAATTCATGTAAACCCTCTAAAAAAGTCTTACAATCAAAGCAGAGAGACTTTGGAACAGGAGGCACTAGCCATGAATCGAATTGAACGTGAAGAGAAAACAATTAGCATTATGATTGATATGTATTGTAAAAACCAACATGAACAAGATACTATATGTGAAGAATGTCAGAAGTTAAAAGAATATGCTTATTTTCGTTTATCAAAATGTCCATTTCAAGAGAAGAAGCCAGCATGTCAAAATTGCAAAATTCATTGTTATAAACCAGATATGAAAGATTTCGTTAAGGATGTTATGAAGAAGAGCGGACCGAAAATGATTTTAAAACATCCATATTTCGCGGTCATGCATGTTGTTGACACAATGAAGAAGGCTCCTGACTTACCGAAAAGAAAAAAGAGCTAAAAGAAAAAACAGGTTGTCTAACAAGCATCAAAAATCGTTTATGGAACCTTCTTAACGTACGGTAAAACCAAGTTTTTTAAATAAAAAAATACTTAGCGTACGAAATTCGCGAAATGTTGGTGGGACCCCATGCCCATCAAGCTAAGGCTGGGTTTCCTATGAACTTCCGTTCATGTTGCCTACATGCTTGATATTTTGTTTATTTGTTTTTAAAAATACGCATTCCAAATAAACCTTGATTAGGTGTATTTTTAAAGATTATGCAGTTTTCCGCTTTAGATTGGATACAGTGCACTGATAAACAATGCCTAAAATATCAAAGACTGTCTTTTTCTCATATCTATGGGATTTCCGTCCGTTTTTCTGTAAGAGGTCAAACAGACGAAGGGAAATTTTTGATACTTCTTGGGTGTCTTGTTGGATAGCCTTATATACTAAATATAGATGATCTTGAATCATATAAATTGCTTTATATTCACTTAATTCTTTTTGTTTTTTTTGTAGTAACAACTGTCGCATTTTGAACATAGTAGAAGAACAAAGAAAAATAGCGATTAACTGTCCATAAAGATGACATTCTAGACGCTCTCGCTTAATATTGTGACAATGATTGATATCAAAAAAAGACTTCCATGTTTTAAATACAATTTCTATTTGCCAACGTAGTGAGTAGATATCATGGACCTGTTCTATCGGAACAATTTCCCATGGTATGTTGGTAATATAAACATTGATTTCTGTTAAACGTTTACTTCTTTCAGAGTATGTAACTCCTTTTTTCTTTTCAACATAAGATTGCTGTTTCCTACGTTTATGAATTTGAGTTGATGTAAGTCTGTATATTACAACTCGTGAGGGTAATTTTTGTTGTCCAACATAGGCATTCCGAATTTCATAAGTATGTCCTGGTTTTATCTGATGCATGATATCTTCAAGGTCAAGTAAAACATATAAAGATTGCTTTTTAACTATCCCGTCCCGAAAGAATTCTGGCGATTCATTTTTTACATATACTCTATTATTTAATTTTAACCGTGAAACGTAGAATACCCCTCGTTGATCCATCTGGTCTAAATCTTTTAGAGAAAAGTATCCTAAATCTCGAATACATAGATCTCCTGGGCATAAGGTATCTAAACAATCTGTACCAAAGGTTTTATCATTATTTTTACCTGGTTCCATTTGAAAATTGAGGAATTTCCCACTATGTAAATCATATTCTAGTTGAATCTTAATACCGGCTGTTTGTGCACATCCTCCTGAACCAGGATAAATAGGAGCTAAATGATTGGGTACTTGAAAAATAGTAGTATCTAAAATACGTATACGTTGAAAATAGGAAGTGTATTGGTTTGGAATTTGAGATGAATCGTTTAGTTGGCTTTTAACTAAACGAGAAAATACACACTGTAGGAATAAAACAGCGCATCGGTTAAAACGTTGATTAAGTCCTTCTGGACTCATGAGTGTAGTTGTATTCGCATAAAGTTGACTACATAACCGAGTGAGAGAATCGCTTGCTACATGTTGACTGATCCAAATACATAAAGCAGCCAAATCTCGTGCCCCATATTTACTTTTACGTTTTACAAAACCTGTTTCCCGTGCAAGTTGTTGAAGGGTATCAGGAGATAAATGTCGCTGTAGTTCTTCAGCAAACAAATGAAATTCATCTTGAATCGAAAGATTCATAAAAAAACGCCATCCTTTCTGTATATTTCTACAAAAAGAATAACGTTTTCTGTGAATTATGGATATAAATTTATCTTAGGTTGATAGTGAGGGGGTAGTACCAGCGAAGCTGTCACCACCCGCAATAAGGAAATGTCAAGATTACAATAAGTTCCCCCGTCCTGTTTTGGACGGGGGAAAAATAAAGTTGTTAAATTTTTTATAAAGGACGCTTTAAATAAAGTCATTTAAAAAATCTAAGTTTTATTCAACAATCGCGCCCTTTAATGCAAGACTTGATCTCAAGATAAGTTTTCTGGACTTATCGTTCCAAAACCTTTATACTAAATTATATGATAGGGGGTGTTGTAAAGTGGGTAGAAATATTAGTTTTAACAAAGAACATGCTTTAAATAAAGCTATGCATTTATTCTGGGAGAAAGGTTATGACGCTACATATATCTCAGATCTTATTGAAACGATGGGAATAAGTCGATCTACTCTCTACGATAGTTTTGGAGATAAGGATGAAATATTTAAACTGGTTTTAGAACATTATAAAAACTATGGCTATCAAAAGAGAAATTTACTTTTTAGTGGTATAAACGCTAAAGCATCACTTAAATCTTTTTTTTATCAACATATTGAAAAATGCTATTCAGATGACATTCCAAAAAGTTGTATTATAACTAATTCGTCACTGCTTATTGGACATATTGATCCTTCCATAGAAGAAATACTTATAAATGATTTTAATGAACTTGAAAAAGTATTTAAGCAAGTCATTGAAGAAGGAAAAAAGAAAGGAGAAATTTCACAAGAGGCTAACTCTGAATTAGTTGCATATTCTTTATTAAGTTTAAATCATAGCATTAATTTAATGTCCAGATATAAAAAAGAGAAAAATCTAGCCTATAATCTAGTGGATAAGACTATTGCAGACCTATAGTCTTTCTTTTTTTATTATTCCGGAACGATCGTACCGAAATAATAAAAATAAACAAAAGGAATGATAATGGTGACTAAAAAGACAAATTTTCTAATGTTTATTATGGCAATTAGTTGTGGTTCACTTGCTGCAAATATTTATTATGCACAACCAATTGTACAATTCATTGCAAAAGATTTGAACATCTCTTCTGATTTATCTGGATTGCTTACTACCCTGACACAAATTGGATATGGATTGGGCTTATTTTTTATCGTACCAATGGCTGATATATTTAAAAGTAAGAAAATAATAGGAATTCTTATCGGGCTTACTATTATTTCATTAATTGGTACGCTAATTTCGACAAATGGAATTGTTTTTTTAATATTCACAACCATAATTGGCATTGGAGCCTGTGCAGCTCAAATGTTAGTTCCACTAACAATGAGGATTGTGCCCATTGAAGAGACAGGTAAATATGTGGGTAAAGTGATGAGTGGTTTATTGATTGGGATTATGGTTGCTCGCCCATTATCTATTGGAATAGCTGATTGGTTGGGCTGGAGAATGGTATTTCTTTTTTCATTAATAACACTAGTTGTCATATTACTGTTAATTATAAAATTTTTGCCCAACTATGAAGTAGTATCGACTAGTAACATGTTATATCCAAATTTAATAGCTTCTATGGTGATGCTATTAATAAATACATCTCCTCTACAACAAAGAGCATTTTATCATGCATGTTTATTTGCAACATGTAGTCTTTATTGGACAGTTATCCCAATTTTATTAAGGTCTGAGCCATTACATTTTTCAAATAATGAAATTGCATTATTTGGCTTTGTTGCAATAGCTGGAGCTGTATTAACTCCTACTATTGGTAAAATAGCAGATAAAGGTTATATTTTTACAATGACTAATGTATCAATGGCGCTCGTACTATTATCTATCGTACTATTATTTTTTGTTAAAGACCATTCACTATTTAGTGTAATTTTAATACTTATCTCAGGCATTAGTATTGATATTGGTGTATCAGGAAATTTATTATTAGGTCAAAAAGTTATCTTTGGTTTGAATCCCGAGATAAGAAACAGACTTAATGGATTATATATGACTATTTTCTTTTTGGGAGGAGCCTTTGGTTCATGGATTGGAAGTTATACTTACTATAAATTTAATAGTGAAGTAACTTTACTCATTGGAACAGCTTTGCCTTTAATCGCCTTATTAGTTCATTTAATAAAAAATAATACAATAAATTTATCAAAAACCAAAAATAAATACATGTCCTAACTATCAATGTCCCCTAAAAGTTAGAGTCAAAATCTAATTTTTGGGGTAGTATTAGCCTTATCTTCTACATCAGGAGCAAATTAATCACTATTATTTCTTATCTTTATTCGTTTTGCCTATGACAAAAATAAGACTATGCAATAAGGCATAGGATGTTGTTCAATTATATGGCCCGTTTCTTCAGTAAGCGCAGTTTAACATATACAATTATATATTGAGTGAACAAAAGGGGGAAAAGTAATGCAAAATCTAGAAATAAAAGAGATTAAACTACTTGATGAAGATATTGAAGAGCTTTCTGAACTTTTGAAAACTGTAGTAGATGATGGAGCGTCAATAGGTTTTTTACCTCCACTGGAACAAGAAGAAGCGACAAAGTATTGGCACACTGTTTTAGCACCGGAGGTGATATTGTTTATTGCCAAAATCAACAATAAAGTGGCGGGCAGTGTTCAATTGCATTTAATTACAAAGCCAAATGGAAGCCACAGAGCTGAAATATGCAAGTTAATGACTC
>NZ_KB895609.1:0-17244 GCF_000374885.1 Bacillus sp. 105MF
TGAAATATCGCCTGTTTCTTGATATCTCCGGACCCAATTCATTAACTGTGTTCTACTTTTCAGCTTATATTTCTTAGCTATAGCTGTTTGGCTACCTTCACCATTTAAATAACTTTTTACAACTTGTATCTTTAATTCATCTGAATAAGTTTGAAATTTATCCCCTTTTTTAACCATAATAAAATCCCCTCCAAGTAAAAGTGTAACATCCATGTTTATTCATGGTCTTTTTACACTGTCTACCTTAAGGGGATAATATCATGTCCAGTAAAACAAGTTGCCCTTTTTTTACCATATGCATAGCTTCTATTCCAGAAATAATGGATGTAGCTGTGCGGAAGGATTTCAATCCTAACATCGAACGAACTCGCTTTTTAATAAACCGATGATCTTGCTCTACTATGTTATTCAAGTACTTTTGTTGTCTAAGTTGCATACCATCAGGTATGCTTTTTTCTTTTTTCAGCTGTTCAATTGCTATAGGATAAGCTGGATTCTTATCGACTGTTATAACACGAGGCTTTGAAACATGAAAAGACCGCAAAGCTTTCTTGAAAAAGCGCTTTGCAGCCTTCTGATTTCTTGTTTTGCTTAAACAAAAATCGATTGTATTTCCTTTCGAATCAACAGCACGATATAGGTACATCCATCGACCTTTGACTTTCACATACGTCTCATCGACTCGCCAAGAATCATTGGTTGATTTAAGATGACGTCGTACGCACTTATCTAATTCGGGACCATATTGATGAACCCAACGCATAATCGTTGTGTGAGAAATGGATAAACCCCGTTCCTCCATCATTTCCACCAAATCACGGAAACTGAGGTTGTACCGTAGGTACCATCTTACCGTTAATAAAATAATATCCGGCTGATAATGCTTCCATTTGAATACATTTTCCTTTTCCATACCAATTACACACCCTCTTTAGATTAGTAGTATCAGTATGTCCAAGGTTTATAGATTCATTGCAATTTTCCTAGCGTTTTTGCACCAGAACCGGATTTTGTATAAAACGACAATGAATCATAGACAAGCTGCCTAGCGAAAAAATCGCGTTTTAATAGGCTTCTTTAGCATGCTACTTTTTTATCGCTTGCTAGTTTTGAAACAAGGATCATTTCGTATCTAGTAATTTACTTGGTTAGCTTGATGGGTATGCGGCTGTACCCCTAATTGAGAAAAAGGAACTACAATCTATTTGGGGTATTGCCACATCGCCATCAAGTTGAAATTTTATAATGCACCCAAAACGAAAATTTTTTGTCTTTTATAGCAAAGAAGTTCAGTTTTATCGTTTTGGGGGTAATCTATTTTCTTAACTTGATGGGCATGGGCTGTACCCCAATTACTGATCAAGTCTCTTTACGATTCTCAAGCCAAACATCATAGTAAAGAAAATAACTACCATTACATAGCCTAGTACGTATTCTACTCGTATCATAGAATTCTTTATAGGGGTACGGAAACGATTCTGGGTATGAGGGGCCAATCTGGGATTTAATTACAAATATAAAAAAGAACTTTATTCAAGTTCTTTTAATCTACGATATAGAGCGGCCTGACTCACTCTTGTAATCTGGCATATTTCCTTTACTGTTTTATTGGTATGTTTTCGTAATTCAATTGCATGGTTCATGCCAGGATGTTTATCCGTGTATTTCTTCACTCTTCCTCTATATGGGGTACCGCCCCATGCCCATCAACCTAAGGTTTTGAATTATCCCCAAAACAAAAATTTTATCCTTTCATAGTTTTCCATAAAAGTTCAGTTCATTTTTTTCGTTTTGAGGAAGAATGTATTTCTTAACTTGATAGCGCTACTCTTTTTGGAAAACCCCTAATCGATAAATTCGTGTTATTATTTTTGATATTGCTGTTGAACCGCCTCCGGTAGTTCCTTAAAGATTAGTCTTTTAAAAATGTTAATAATGCTTCATTAAATTCTTTTGCATGAGTTGCGTTTAATCCATGAGGACCACCCTGTATTAAAGCGAGTTTACTACCAGGAATGGAATCATATGTACGTTTTCCACTTAATTCAAAAGGTACAGTTGCATCAGAGTCACCGTGAATAATAAGAGTAGGTATATTAAACTTCTCCAAGTCTTTTCTAAAATCTGTCTTACTAAAGGCGGTAATACAATCAAGCGTTCCTTTAGGTGATGCACTGGCTGCAATATCCCAATTATATAAACGAAATGGCTCACTAACTAAATCTGTTCGATTACCAGCCGCGAAAAATCCCTTTGTAAATTCATCAAGAAATGCAAGGCGGTCATTTATCACACCACTTTTGAATTCTTCAATTGCTGCATCATCAAATACCCCATCAGGATGATCCTCTGATTTGTATAGATACGGAGGAACTGCTCCAGCAAAAACAGCCTTTTCAATACGATCTGTTCCATACGTACTAATGTATCGAGCTACCTCACCTCCGCCCATAGAAAAACCTATAAGCGTGACATTTTGAAGATCTAAATGTTCTAATAGTTGATGTAAATCAGAAGTAAAGGTATCATATTCATATCCTTCCCACGGCTGAGATGACTTTCCAAAGCCTCGACGATCATATGTTATAACTCTGTATCCAGCCTCAACAAGAGCGGGAACTTGGTATTCCCAAGATCGACCACTTAACGGCCAACCATGAATTAGTACAACTGGTTTTCCTATACCATGATCCTCATAATATATCTCAATTGGTGCTTGATTTTCGGTTCCTACAGTAATTTTTGTCATTCTTCTCCCTCCAATATAGACAACCTTTCCACCAAATACTGTAAATATAGATTCGATACGCTTGATTTATTAATCCGAGACTCGGAAGTAATTAGCAGAAAGTATGGATAAATCTGCATATTTTCTCTTTTTGATTTGACCTTGTATTTCTTTTTCTGTAGAGAATCATGCATTTCCTGCTGTATACATACAAAGAGCTTGTTCTCAATTCAATCGGTTGGAAATTGGATGTAAACAACTTTAAAGATAAATTCTCATTGTTACTAATCTTTCGTAAGTTATCTCGAATTCGAGATTAATTGTATTATAGTCAAAATATTACGTCAATAATTCATTTAAGTTTTATTAAATTACTAATTTATTATTTCTCAACATGAGAAGTATGGAATTGTAAGAAACAAATTGTTAATATATAGATATCTCAATTGCGTTATTTCTAATAAAAAAGAGTTTGTGTTTTGACACAAACTCTTTTTTATTAGAATTTAGACACATTCTACATGGTGAGTCTTGTCATCTTACAGCAATAGAGAATAAAAACCTTGTTCTAATCCTAAGTTTATGGATTAATTTATATTAACGATCAATTTATTTATAAACTAATCGTAACAAACGAAGAAATTTATGATACTATTCCATTTTTTAAACTTTCTTCGATTACTTAATTTTTTAGGAGGAATACATAATGTCTGATCTCTATTCTCGTATTAACAAGGATGATGCTGTTGTTCTTTTAGTGGATCATCAAACTGGTCTTATGTCCGGACTAGTACGTGACTATGGTGTTGATGAATTCAAGAACAATGTTTTAGCTCTCGCTCAAACTGCTAAGTTTTTTGATTTACCAGTTATTTTAACAACAAGCTTTGAACATGGACCTAACGGACCTTTAATGCAAGAATTGGTTGATCTCTTTCCTCACGCACCAAAAATAGCTCGACCTGGACAAATTAACGCATGGGATAATGATGATTTTGTAAAAGCAATCGAAGAAACTGGAAAAAAACAACTTATCATCGCGGGCGTAGTTACAGATGTTTGCGTTGCTTTCCCGGCACTTTCTGCTATAAAAGCTGGGTATGAAATATTTGCTGTTACTGATGCTTCAGGAACTTTTAGTAAACAAGTTGCAGATGCTGCCAATACTCGTATGGCACATAGTGGCGTGCAGCTTATGAACTGGTTTAGCGTAGCTTGCGAATTACAACGCGATTGGCGCAACGATGTCGAAGGTTTTGGCAATTTGCTTGCTAGTAATCTTCCAGGCTATCAAAATATAATTGGAAGCTATATGGGAGCTCAGCGAGATCTTAGTAAACAAAATGCATAAATGTATTCCAAAGAAATAGCTTTAAATCACTTTTTAAAAAGTGGATAGTATAAATTTAGCGCTGATTAAATCAGCGCTCTCTTTTAAATTAAGAAGTATAGCAAAGCTTTTATTTTTACGATTACAGTTTCAATTAACAGAAAATACATTACTTTCAAAAAACTTAATTTGAAACAATTAAAAAAAGGAGCGTTTTATTATGAGTAATTTAGAATTGTTAAATCCGGAGAACAGTGCATTAATTTTGATTGATTTTCAGCCTCAAATGACTTTTGGAGTTGCAAGTATTGACAGACAAACATTGATTAATAACGTTATGCTGCTTGCTAAATCAGCAAAAACTTTTAACGTACCTACTATTCTTACTACAGTTGAAACACGCAGCTTTTCTGGTTATTTTTGGCCACAAATTCTTGACATATTCCCAAACCATGAAATTATAGAACGTAGTTCAATGAACTCTTGGGAAGATCCAAAATTTGTTGAGGCAGTTAAAGCAACAGGTAGAAAGAAATTAATATTTGCAGCACTTTGGACTGAAGTTTGCCTTGCATTCCCTGTGCTTGAAGCAATTAAAGCTGGCTATGAGGTTTATGCAGTTGATGATGCTTCAGGTGGTACTAGTTTGACAGCACATAACGCTGCTATGCGTCGTGTAGAACAAGCTGGTGCAATTCCAGTGACAGCAATCCAAGTTTTACTTGAATACCAACGTGACTGGGCACGCAAAGACACTTATGATGCTGTTATGGAAATTGTAAAAGAACACACTGGCGCTTATGGTCAAGGCGTAGAATACGCATATACTATGGTGCATGGCGCGCTTCCAAGCAGGAAATTATGAACCAAGAAAGAGTGACTGTCGGAGAAACTCATACAGGGAACACAATGGATGTTAGCGGTCCAGTAACAACGATTGTTACATGGGAAATTCAAGAAGGTAGAGAAAAACAGTTTGAAACATGGAGACATGAAATCGAAGCTGCCGCTACTAAATTCCCAGGGCATTTAGGCGTAAATTTAATAGTCCCCAATAACGGATCCAGAGAGTATACTGTTATTTTTCGCTTTGATACGTATGAGCATCTACGTTCTTGGCAAGAATCAGATATTCGTCGAGATTTGTTAAAAAAGGCAGAACAATTTCAAGCAACTAATCCAACTTACAAAACTGAAAACAGTTTGGCTTATTGGTTTGTTACTCCGAAAACGCCAGTTCCACCGCCAAAATGGAAAATGTCTATTGTTACTGTTCTTGGTGTATGGCCTCTTAGTATGTTGGTGCCTAAAGTAATAGGACCTATTATAAAAAATATGAATCCTATTATATCAGCTTTTTTTGTTTCTATATGTATAGTTTCCTTGCTATCATGGGTAATCATGCCGATTCTCGGTAAAATATTTCATCCATGGTTACAGAATAATAGGAAGTAGATGAGGTGTAAACATGAATTTGCCGGATATGATCTTATATAACGGAAAAATCACTACCCTTGACCCATCTCAACCTGAGGTATCAGCTATCGCCATAACTGATGGTTTAGTCACGGCAGTAGGTGGAGATGAGCTTCTTGATAGTGCCACAGAAAAAACCAAAAAAATAGATCTTAAAAGAAAGAGAGCTATTCCGGGTTTGAATGACTCTCATATACACGTTATTCGTGGTGGTCTACATTATAATATGGAATTGCGTTGGGAAGGTGTACCATCACTTGCTATTGCTCTGGAAATGCTTAGAGAGCAGGCAAGACGTACACCTGCTCCTCAGTGGGTAAGAGTAGTTGGAGGTTGGTCTGAATTTCAATTTAAAGAGCGAAGAATGCCAACTTTGGAAGAGATTAATGCTGTTTCTGAAGACACACCTGTCTTTGTGCTACATCTTTACGATAGAGCACTTGTAAATCGTACAGGGCTGCGTGCACTGGGATACACAAAAGATACCCCAGACCCTCCGGGCTGTTTAATTGACCGGGATAAACGAGGTAATCCAACGGGTCTTTTAATTGCTAATCCTAACGCTTCTATTCTTTATTCAAGTTTGGGGAGGGCTCCAGTACTTAATTTTGACGACCAGATTAACTCAACTCGCCATTTTATGCGCGAATTAAATAGATTAGGTATCACAAGTGCCATTGATGCAGGTGGTGGATTCCAAAATTATCCTGATGATTACAAAGTTGTTGAACATTTAGCCGAGAAGGATCAATTAACTTTGCGTATTGCGTATAATCTATTTACGCAAAATCCAAATCATGAATATGAAGACTTTGCTTCATGGGCAAAAATTGTTTCTCCGGGTCAAGGAAATGATAAGTATAAAATGAATGGTGCCGGAGAAATGTTAGTATTCTCGGCAGCCGATTTTGAAAAATTTCAAATGCCGCGGCCCGAACTAGCTACGGTGATGGAAGCTGACTTAAAGAAAGTAATTTCTCTATTGGTGGAAAACCGTTGGCCATTCCGTTTACATGCAACTTATGACGAGTCAATAACACGTTTCTTAAATGTTTTTGAGGAAGTCAACAGAGAAATTCCTTTTAATGGTCTACGCTGGTGGTTTGACCATGCAGAAACAATCTCGGATCGTAGTATGGAACGTGTTAAGGCTTTAAATGGCGGTATTGCCATCCAAGACCGCATGGCTTTCCAAGGTGAATACTTTGTTGATTTATACGGAAAGGAAGCTGCAAAGCGTACTCCTCCGATTTATCGTATGCTAGACCTGGGTATACCTGTTGGCGCCGGTAGTGATGCAACCAGGGTTTCCAGCTATAACCCTTGGGTTGCTCTTTACTGGATGGTTGCCGGAAAAACCATTGGTGGTCTTTCGATATACAATGAAAAGAATAAACTTGACAGAAAAGTAGCTCTGGAACTATATTCCAAAGGAAGTGCGTGGTTCTCTGGTGATGAAGGTAAAAAGGGAACCCTTGCAGTAGGTCAGTTTGCTGATATTGCTGTATTGTCTTCTGACTACTTTACTGTGCCAGAAGAAGAAATCAAAGACCTTGAATCATTACTCACCATTATGGGTGGGCAGGTTGTTTATGGAAATGATGAATTTAAAAATTTATCACCTGAATTGCCGCCAGCATCACCTGATTGGGCACCGACGGGAGTTTATGGTTATGGTGGCGCTAACCTAGCCCACAATATACTTTCTCACGATGCCCATGATCACAAGTTACATAGTTGCAGTAACCCTCTCCATCAACACACTCATACCGTAATAGGAAAAGATGGAACTAAATGGGGTATTGGTTGTACTTGCTTTGCTTTCTAAGTCAGAACCACCGGTCTAATGCCGGTGGTTTTCTTTCTACAATAAGGGTTTGGGGCCGAGGACGGACCCAAATAGTAATAGTATTAAGATCATAATGGTAATATGGGTTCTGGTGCAAATAATATGTAGATTCGAAATAGCAGTGTATTCCTAACGGAATCTATTACTATGCGGTAAGACCGAAGAGTTGATTGATTAACTTGATTTGTTTTTTGACAGACTTCTCTCCTTGCAAAGTCTGTCAAAAAACAAATCAAACTTTCCATCAAATGAAAGAATACGCTATTCTTTTTGTAGAATCATAGGAAAGGATGGCGTTTTTGATATGAACTTATCCATTTTTGATGAACTAGAATTGTTTTCTAAAGAGTTGCAACGATATATGTCACCTGATGCTTTAGAGCAATTAGCTAGAAATGTAGGATTTGTTAAACGAAAAAGTAAATACCGCGCACAAGATTTAGTGGCCTTATGTATTTGGTTAAGTCAAAACATAGCTCATACTTCATTGACACAATTATGTAGTCGGTTAGAAGCTAACACAGGAATTTCTATGAGTCCTGAAGGACTCAATCAACGTTTTAATTCTCAGGCTGTTCAGTCTTTACAACAACTCCTAGCACATTTACTTCACCAACAATTTTGTTCTTCTAGTAAGATTCCAACTTTGTATACAAACTGTTTTCGGCGTATTCGTGTATTGGATTCTACACATTTCCAAATTCCGGATAAATTCACTTCTATATATCAAGGTTCAGGTGGTAGTGGTCAAAATGCTGGCGTGAAAATTCAACTAGAGTATGATTTGCTAAGTGGTCAGTTTCTACATGTTCATGTAGGATCAGGAAAGCACAATGATAAAACGTATGGTTCTACTTGTTTAACGTCCCTTCAACCCAACGATGTATGTATACGTGATTTAGGATACTTCGACTTAAAAGACTTACATACTATAGAAGAGTGTAATGCTTATTTTATTTCAAGATTAAAACTCAATACACGTATATATCAGAAGAATAAAGAACCTGAATACTTTCAAAATGGAACAATAAAAAAGCATTCTGAGTACATCCAATTAGATATGGAGCAATTTATTGACCAATTACAGTCAGGTGAAACATATGAAATTCCTGAGATTTATATTGGAATGTATCAAAAGCTTCCTGCAAGACTCATTCTGTATAAATTAACTGAAACGCAAATGAAACGTAGACAAAAGGATTTAGCATCGAAAGAACATAAGAAGCAAATTACCTATAAAGAACGCAGTAAGCGGCTTAGTGCAATTAACTTTTATATTACAAATATTCCTTTGGAATATCTTCCAAAAGAACAAGTATACGATTTTTACTCTTTACGATGGAAAATTGAACTTATCTTTAAAACCTGGAAATCATTTTTTCGTATTCATCATTGTAATTCTGTAAAACTAGAACGGCTAGAGTGTCACTTGTACGGACAATTAATAAGTATCCTTCTTTGTTCCTCCACCATGTTTCAAATGCGCCAATTACTACTCACAAAGAAGAAACGAGAATTAAGTGAATATAAAGCAATCTATATCATAAAAGATTATTTTTCACTTATTTATCAAGCTTTACAAAAAGACACCCAAGAATTAACAAAGATATTGCTTCGTCTGTTCAATCTCTTACAGAAAAACGGACGAAAATCCCATAGGTATGAGAAGAAAACAGTCTTTGATATCTTAGGCGTCGTATATAACTTTTCTATGCTCCATAATCACGTAGCGTAATTCAAAAAAATAAAACCCCATAGGGTTTATTTGGTATGCAAATCTTTAAAGAACTTACACTGGATCTTTAGAAAAAAGAAAAAATCTCACCTGAAATTAAACTTATATAACCTTAGCTTGATGGGCATGGGGTATTTTATTTTGTTAGCTTGATAGCGATGTGGCGCTACCCCTACTAATTAATATAAAAAAAGAACCCGAAAATCGAATTCCTTTTTTAGCTAAAAATATATAATTGGGAATACAACCTCATTACTAGTTTATCCAAGTTGTTGAAAATAAGATGGTACCCTTAGTTATACTTTATATTTTTTCATTTATTCCTTGCTTTGATACTATTAGCTTCTTTATTTGAAATCGATACAGTATAAATGAACATATTACTATAGCCATTGTTAGCGTTCCTAATACCATTACTAACAATTGATATCCAATGTAATCTAATAAAAAGCCAATAAGCACTAAAAATAATTGCAATACTGTTCGATCTAACATAGTTTTCAACGAAAAAAATCTTCCATGGAGCTCAGAAGGTATCGTTTGTTGAGAGAAAGTATATAAAAGGGGATTGAAAATTCCATAAGCTAATCCAAATAAACCAAATGCAAAAATAGATAAACTAATAGTCGAAAATGACAGTAACCATTGAGAAATCCCAATGAAAAAACAAATCAACAAAAGAATTTTTACTGGTTGTAAGCTATGTCTTACAAGTTTCTTAACAAAAAAACCAGCTATTAAAATACTAGTCCCTTCTACAAAATAAAGAATACCCATAATAGAGGAATTACTTTGATGAGTAATTTCTATTACAAATAAATTAAAACCAGAAATGAAAATTAAAGGGATAATTGATAAGATAAGAACCATTTTTAGTAAGTAATTTTTATGAAATAACGGAATAATTTCTCTAAAATGAAAAGTTGATTTTGCTGGTCCTCTATGAAAATCGTCTTCTTTTACAACTAATAATTGATTTAATATATATAAAAGAACATAAGCTATTAAAGCTATTAAAAACAATGTATATAATGGAGCAATAGTTAATAACATACCAGCTAAAACCGCACCAAATATTCGAGATAAAGTTACAATATTTACATTAATAGCATTAACCATTATAAGTTGGTCTGTATGGATAATCTTTGGTATAATCGACTGAATCGTTGGATTAAAAAAAGAAGCTGAACAGCCAATACCAATACTATATATCAGCATCCACCAAAGAGAATCTGTATAGATAGCCAAGAGCATACATATAACCGAAATAACCCTCATAATACCAACTAATTGTAGTACTTTTGTTTTAGATGTCGAATCAATGTAGCGTCCGGCATAAGGTCCAATTAATACTCCTATAACACCACCAATTACAAGAAAAAAAGCTTGAAAAAAAGACGATGTCAAATGAAGTTGTAGAAACCTTAAATTACCGATAGTACCAAACCATATACCTAATTGAAATACCAGCTGACTAAATAATACAATGCTTAAATTTTTATTCCTAAATAAAATTTTATAATCATTCACACTCTAAATCTCCCCCTTAAATCGAAAGTCTCTTCCTTTATTCACAGCTTCTCGACTAATATTTCCAAGACCAGAAATTCCGCAGACAATCTCAGACTCTTTATCAAGTTCTAATATCTCTTCCACAAGTTCATCATTTGCATGTGCTGTAAAAAAAGCCCCTAATTGTAACCAAGAAGCTACTAAATAAAAAGTTTGACTCAGATGTCCTACATCCATCATCACAATACGATATACTCGTGGACTTTTATACTTCCACATAGGCCGTTCTAAACAAGCTGTATAAAAAAATAAAACAGATGCTCCTTTTACATAATCTTGTCCAGCTGCCATATCAATAACTGTACTTGAAATATCTTCTTGTCTTACTATATCCAAGGAATGATTTTCAACATTGTAATGATATAAACCTTTCTTTATTCCTTTTACATTAAGAATATAAGGATATACTTCAATAGGATGCCTTGCACCACCAGAAGGACTAGTTTTAAACAAGTTTTTCCCTATTCCAGTATCTCTTTTACAAGAATGTGCTCCCCAAACAAGATAAAGTATTGTAGATAACTCTTGTACTGTTACGGGATCATCCGAAAAAGAGCGAACAGTTTGTCTTTTTAAAAGTGTATCTAGAAAGTTACCACTTAAATTAAAATTCGGTAATGGTAAAGGTATTTCTTCAGAATCCATATATTTCTTATACAAAGAAGGTGCTAAAGCATTTTCTTTTTTTACTAATAATCGTTCATAATCTTGATTAACATTTAAATACTCATCCTTATGAAGTAATCGTGTATTAAAGTGAAAATATTTTGCTGAAGTACCCCAATCTTTCCAACCAGATAACAAAAGCTCTTCCTGTTCCTCTGAGGATCCTTTTTTAAGTAATATATGAGATTTTAATAAAGTTTCTATTATTTCTTCTAGTTGCTCTTGTGTATATACTATTCTATTATCATTTAATAACCTATTTATTGCCTCACTTAAACTTATCCACTCTTTAAATATATTTAAAACAGGAAAGATTGAAGGTTCCAAACTATATTGCTCATGTCTTATATAATCATCTATTATAAAATGACCATCTTTCCAAAAATAAAGTATATTTTCTGCTGTTTTTAATTGCATATAAATATCTCCTAACTGAATGTAACTATATTATATAAATTAAAATCAATATATAAAAATAAACGACTGACGAAGAAACGTCAGTCATTTATTTTTATAAGCTACTTATTTTGTTGGTGAAGTCTCTCCGTGTTCTGAATTTACACGAGTTTGATACTCACTAACACAAGGTTTTAAAATGCTCATATGTACACCTCCAACATTTACCACTATTTGTACCACCATCATTATTACATATATGGAAATTTTAATCAATTAATTATTATAATATTTTAAATAATCTTAAAAATAGACTTGACATATATATCAAAACCCATACACTTCTAAATATACGAACACACAAAAAGTCTAGCAATTGCTAGACTTTTTGTGTGTAAAAGAAAATACCATTTTTATTTCATTCCATCTTTAGATTCCCCATTATCATATGCTCATTTTTATAATCAATTTGAAAGTAAACTTTTGCATATTAGTTTACTTTCATTTCTCCTATATTATTGACTTCACAACAAATATCCTGATATCCTCAAAATTTAAAAGAAAAGTATACATTCAAAACATGGAAAATAAAGAGTTTAAAACATCTACGAACAAAAAAGAAAAAGCTAGATCCATGCTATCTTTTTACATAAGTTCTGTTATCAAAAGTTATCATATTCATGTTTTAAAAGAGAATATACCTTAGAATCGCAATACATACCATTGATCATTACACTTTGTCTCAATGTTCCTTCATATGTCATTTTTAGCTTTTGCATAACTCGTTCAGACGCTATATTTCTTACATCACATCTTCCTTCAATACGATTTAAATCTAATTCTTGAAAGCCAAACTTTATTAGTTCTTCTAAAACTTCGACGATAACTCCTTTTCCCCAATACAGTGGGTTAATAACAGCTCCTAAAGAAGCGCTACTGTGTGGTAATTTCCAGATGCCACAGGTTCCAATAGCTTTTTGATCACCCTTAAAAATAATAGACCATATGAAGGAATTACCTTTCTTAGCTGCTTCCATCGTGTTTTCTAAAAAAATACGAGTTTCATCTTTATTTTTGTGTACCTCTCGAGGTACATATGTAGTTGTTTGAGAATCCGAATAGACTTCAAATAAATCATCTAAATCATGAAAATCTAGTTTTTTTAATAAAAGACGCTTTGTTTCTAATTTGGGAATTTCATATGTATTTTCGATACTCTCACCTCAGTTAATCGTTATTTTTATATTATATATCGTATTCATGTAAAGTTAACATAACACCACTTATCGGTATTCAATGTATCTAGAAACCTAGAAAAGTACCTTCAGATCTTCTGAAGGTACTTTTCTTTTACATAATTCCCGATATCGGAAGTAAATTTAAGTTGTTTTTAAAGTAGGTATACCTAGTACAAATTCTTGAATTGCGCCCATTTGTTGAGGATTAATTTTCATTATACTTTTTGTACTGAGTCCAATGCTTTTTTTAATTCGTCTGGTTTTTGAGTGCCGATTACCACTGTGTTATATTTCAACTTTAACTCGATACCTTTCTTTCCATTCATGTTATAGGCTTTTTCACCCTTAAGGTTAAAACGAATTCCCCATCCCCCAAATCGTTTTAGTGGACTGTAAGTGATGCATTCATAGTGATGTATATTTTTGAAAAGGTACTGCTTATATTGAAAATGAAAAGGAACAAGACGAACATAAAGACCTTTTTCACGGACCTCAATGATCAGTTTCAATACTCCAAGCATTAATACAGGAAAGGCAATCCCGAAAAACAACCACAAAACAATTAATACACCATTGGGAGCTGGTTTATCTCCAAACGGGGTATCAAGAATAATTTGTTGAATGAATCCATACCACATCAGTATGGCGATCCCTAATATGAGTATCCATACCCAAATTGGGGATCGCTGAACCTCACGAAAGATAACGTGTTCTTGTTGTTTCATTAATGATTGTCACCTCCTAAATGGTTTATTTTTTCTCACTAATTTTAAGCCGTTTTGCATTTATGAAAAATGTGCTCCCAATTATGAATATAACGGAAGAGATGTACATTGTTATCCCTGAATATTTATTATCAAATATTGTAGTATTAAGTAAATTAATAAACATCATCAATATAAGTGATATGTACAATCCATTAATATACTTCACTTATGCCCCCCCTTACTTTTTTCTTTTCTCTTTCATCCCTTTTTTCGGCAACTCCTATGTAGTAAATAGTGGCTTCTAAAGGTATTATTTAGAGTTTTCTTTTCCCTATTTTACCATTTAAAAGAGGCGATATGTTGTTTGATTTTAGTTGTATATTGTATACATGTAAGGTTAACATAACGTCTCATTATCGGTAGCAAGGACAAGGAGGATCCCTACTCTCACAAGGGATCCTCCTTTTTTTGTTCTATGAATCTATGCGTTTTTTTATACATTCCTATCCTGGCGTGGTTTTAGGGTTCTCGTTTATTACTGGATTAGCCGAAAAACTGTATAAAATTTTGCATGCCCTTATCCAAAATGCTGGCGGTACCCCATCAAAAAAAGAAAATTGTAGGGAGCTAATCTATATCTTTAAGTCCATATTCATATAATCAAATTTCAATAAAATTCATACCAAAGTCCTACTGTTTATTAATTTATACGTCTTTCGTCTTAAATAGCTCTCCCCTGAATGATGGATTTTAATCCGGATATCTCTAACATATAATAGCTATTGTAAGGCTTTTAAAATTTAAAAGGGGGGAATTGCATGAAGAATTGGGTTCAGTTTAGATTTGCAAGACCAACAGATAAATTTGAAGAAGTTATAGGTTTTTATGAAACAGGATTGGGTTTAAACCGTATAGGAGAATTTCAAAATCATGAAGGATACGATGGGGTCATGTTTGGATTACCTGATGAAGAGTATTATTTAGAGTTTACAAGGCATGTTAATGGAAGTCCATGTCCTGCGCCGACAAAAGATAATTTACTAGTTTTTTATATGCCTAATAAAGATGAAATTGAAAAAATAACGAATCGGTTAGATAAAATGGGCTATCATGAAGTTGAACCGGAAAATCCGTATTGGATAGAGAAGGGAACGACGATAGAAGATCCGGATGGTTGGAGAATTGTACTCATGAATGCAGTTGGATAAAACAAGCTTTTTTTAATATTTAATAGAATGTAACAAACTTACTCAGACATAAATCCCTACAACATTTGTAGGGATTTTTATATAAGGGGTCACTATATCATTTTGGGAAAATTGTACGCTAAGGGCTACAAAACCTTATCATTACAGCATTCTTTAAAGGTGAGTGTATGTTCAGAAAAATAAAAACATAAGTATAATTGAACATTGATTTGTTTACACACTTTATGAACATGATTATAGCTAGAAAACGCTGATATTATTGAGCTTTACCCCTTGTTCATAAACATACGAGTTTTGTAACAAATACTAAATGTGTACATTTTAAACTTTGTTCAGCAATCGGGCCAGATTGTGAAGTGGCGACATTAAACAAAATTGGATTTTTATTGAAAAATCCCACAAAATTTCCGTATAATTATATGAAAATACTAGAAAAAAATTAATGAGGGATATTCAAATGCAAAAGTACACCTATTCACCTCCTAAAATCAAAGATTCCACTAAATTGGTTGATGTAATCGACCAACATGGAAATGTTGTATGTAGGTTTAAAAGAAATTACAAAAATATATTAACAAGAATGACAACCTATGTATGGAGTATTGATTGGAACGTTCAAATCGACGTTTATTCCAACGATAGAAATATAGTTTATCAGTGCATAAAGAATACCAAATGGTTAGGAAAGCCTACGTATAAAGTTATTAACTGTCTTACGAGTGAAGAATATGAAGTAAGTTATATTTCATGGCAAAAAGTTGCCCCTGAATTTCGTATAATAAATAACTTGAATGAATACATAGTTAAGAAGGAGATCATGGATTGGGTGAAGGTTTACTATCAAGGGAAAGAAGTAGCAAGATGGAAAATGAAAACAACTGAATTGTTTAAGACATATTTAGAAATTGAAGAAAACTGCCCAATCCAAGAACCAGAGTTTTTTGTCTGTTTATTCCAAAATATTTTCTTTGTCGGAGATTAGAAAATTATGATTTCAATAGTAACAATGATTTGGATTAAAGAACTGTTGAGTGATATCACAGTTGTTCCGTTAAAGGGCTTTTTTATATTTACATATAGTGCAAAATAGCGCTTAAAATAGGTGCAAAATAACTTCTAAAGTGACAGTTAAAAGAATATCCCAATAGGGTTTACTCTATTGAGATTATGAAGTTACCTATTTAAACTAACCTGTCCCGTTAGTTTAAGTAGGTAATATTTGGATTAAGATAGATATAAGTAGAAAAACTAATAAAGTAATAAGGTTTACTTCAGTAAAATAAGGTATATTATATTTGTTGAATAGATTCTCTTTAAAGACAAGAAAAGTAGGTGAACAAAGTGGGAAAATATCAATTGGATTACAAAAGTCAGGTAGCTGTGACAAAGTTTCATGAAAAACAGACGCCTGCCAAATTTGATAAAAAGCAGCAACTTGAAAAATTGCGTGCGGAGTATTTGAAAAAGAAGCAAAAACAAACAGATAAATAACATGTTACGTTTTTCTGAATTTTCTGTATATGGTGCAAACAAACACAAGAAGATAGGTAAGTTATTCATCGTTCAAATATATACAGGCTATTTTTTCAAACCTCTTACTTAATGAACTAAAAAAGTCGATTCCTTGAGATGGAAATCGGCTTTTTTAATAAGTGACATTTCCTTAGCGTTGTAAATCCGCATTTTCCTGACTCTACCCCATGCCCATCAACCTAAGGAATCAAAATCCCCCCATAACGAAAATTCTATCGATTTGAAAAAGATTGATACCTTCTGTAATGTAAAAGAATTAAGTCATTTTTTGCATATATTCGAAAAGGTTTCTTTTATTGAAAATAGAGGTACGATACTTTCTGATTTATTTCATCATACTAGGGAAAAGCGAATGAAAAAAAAGTTCATTATATTTTTAGAAAACTATTTTCAACAGAATCATATAAATAATGTACCACTACATGAAAAATTTATAGATCGGCATCAACAATATATGTATCTAAAACAGATAATTACAGAACACAGTAGTGCATCAACTAATTAACCAATTCCCAGAATAAAACAAAATATAGTTTGGTAGGTTCTGGTGCAAAAACTTTAATATACGTGTAAGTAATCTCTAACACCTGGACATACTGATCCTATTACTCTAGAAAAGGTGTGATCGGTATGGCAAAGGAACATGTATTCAAGTGGAAACATTATCAGCCTGATGTTATCTTATTAACAGTAAGATGGTACCTACTGTACAACCTCAGTTTTCGTGATTTAGTCGAAATGATGGAGGAACGGGGCTTATCCATTGCTCATACAACGATTATGCGTTGGGTTCACCAATATGGTCC
>NZ_KB895610.1:0-16612 GCF_000374885.1 Bacillus sp. 105MF
CGCATAATGGTTGTGTGAGAAATGGATAAACCCCGTTCCTCCATCATTTCTACCAGATCACGAAAACTGAGGTTGTACCGTAGGTACCATCTTACCGTTAATAAAATAATATCAGGCTGATAGTGCTTCCATTTGAACAAATTTTCCTTTTTCATACCAATTACACACCCTCTTTAGATTAGTAGTATCAGTATGTCCAAGATTTATAGATTCATTGCAATTTTCCTAGCGTTTTCGCACCAGAACCCTTTAATCATTTCATTTTTTTGATTTTTCGGATTCTCAATACATTCTAATAATTCTATAGCTTGTATTATATATTGTTGCATCATTTCGCGAATTTGTTGTCCATATGACTGTAATTGTATCTCCATTACTAATGATTTTATTTGACTTTCAATATCATGTAATTGTTCAGAATGATACTTTTTACATTGATACAGCTGTAAAAGCTTATTTGAATTTTTCTGATCCATTACTACTCTCGCCTCCTTATAAAATATCCTAACCACTTTTTCGCTTGTAAAAACCACTATCTAATAAATGTAGAATTAGTTATTAAATCATTTTGCAACTTTATTTGCGCTTTTTCTAGAAACATACTATAATAACAAACCGTTATAAGTATTCACATGGAGGTTTAGTTTACTATGAATAAAACAGAATTAATTAACCAAGTAGCAGTAAAATCATCCCTTTCTAAAAAAGATGCTACTGCATCCGTACAAGCTATTTTGGATCAAATTACAAAAGCACTACAAAAAGAAGAAGCTGTACAATTGATTGGATTCGGTACCTTTGAAGTGCGCGAACGCTCTGCACGTACAGGACGTAATCCTCAAACGGGCGAAGAGATGCATATCCCTGGAGGTAAAGTTCCTGGATTTAAAGCAGGGAAATCTCTAAAAGAAGCAGTAAAATAAACGTTAAGATACATAAAAATAGCACCTTAATGGGTGCTATTTCGATTTATACTTATTATGTTTATGATTCTAAAAGTTTTTGTATATCTTCTACTGGTAATCCTGTGAACTTTGCAATATCCCCTATAGGCATTCCATTTTTATGCATACCACGAACTAATTGGACGCGTTCAGCAAGTTTTCCTTCTTGGAGTCCTTGTTCACGCCCTTTATTCAATGCATGTGCAATCCCTGCCGCTTCATCCATCAAAATCTTTTCGCAAGCTTCGTAAGCTTGACGGAACGAAGCATCTTGGCTCATATGCTCCCATTTATCCATTGCTTTCTGTAAAATCGGGTCCTGATCCATCGCAATCGCCTCCAGAGTATGTGTTAAATGCTCATCTTCATTGGCTGGTAATAGTAATAACCACCGAACAAAGGAATCTTCCCACGGATTTACTTTTTCCTCTCGCCACTGTTGCATGAGCTTAGGAATTTCTATGACATGGATTTCGATATCGTCACTTAAAAGTTGCTCTTGTTGCATATTCCACAGTTTCCCCGTCGTATGAAATGCTTCGTAGTCTTTAAACATGACGAAGTTCAATTAGTTGATTGTAATGGTTTTATGAAGGGAACTGTAGGGCATTCCTTTTTTTAATTGAGATGCATAGAGCTTGCTCCAATAATAAAGGGAACGCTTTAAAAGATCGTGATTATTATTCAACTGGATTTCAATATTAATTTTGGTTCCTGTGTCTAATGTAGCAGATACATCTAGAATTGATAATTTATCCTCTTCATGTTCTCGATGCAAATGCGGATCTTCGAATTGAATTGATTGAATGGGAGACTCCAATGAATCAGCTAACATTGCATTTAGAAATGTTAACAAAATATCTTCGCTTCCAGATGTCCCGAATAATTGTTTAAAGGCAAAATCAATGCGTAAATTGACCAATTTTTGATTGGACATGGGCTTCCTCTCCCTGTCTGATAAGATCTCTTTTTTCTTATTGTACATAAAAACAAATTGAACATGCAAACAGACTCTTATGATTAACATAAGAGCCTCACTGCAGATACATACAATAGATTAGATAACGACCATAAACGGACTTGAAAAACACCTAAAAAATTTACAAAAGAAACCATATTTAGTATACATCTAATTAGAAACATATACAAGAAATGGTGAAATACATCATTTTTTCATCATTGATTTATGATATGCTATACTTGCGGATTCTGTTTGTGCAACAAGCTATGTAGGGATAATATACGTTTCTCAATCAACACATTTTCTGAAAGTAGCATGTCTTACTACTCATAAGACATGCTATATTTATAATGTTCAAATGAAAAACAATAAGAAAATCATTTTGGTTTCCATATCCGTATATGTGGCAAAAAAAGAAAAATATACAATTCCTATCAGGTGTACCGCCAGCATTTTGGAAAAAAACCACGCTAAGAGTATGCAAGATTTTATGCAAAAAAGCGGGAGACATAGGGAACTATGGGGGAACCAAGAGGCGCGCCAAAATAGGAATGTATAAAAAAATGCATAGATCCATAGAACAAAAAAAGGCGGATCCCTTGTGAGAGTAAGATTCCCCCTTGTCTTCGCGACCGATAATGAGACATTATGTTAACCAAGTATGTATGGAATATACATCCAATTTTTACTATGAATCAATTATTTCAAATGATACAATAAAGAAAAAAAGGGGAAGTATCAAAATGAAGAAATATACATACTTACCTCCTAAGGTAAAGCACTCTACTAAATTGGTTGATGTTATAGATGAAGCTGGAAATAAGGTATTCACATTTAAAAGAAATTACAAAAATATATTAACAAGAATGACAACCTATGTATGGGACATTGATTGGAACGTTCAAATCAATGTTTATTCCAACGATAGAGATATAGTTTATCAGTGTATAAAGAACAAATGGTTAGGAAAGCCTACGTATAAAGTTATTAACTGTCTGACGAGTGAAGAGTATGAAGTAAGTTATATTTCGTGGCAAGTTATATCCCCTGAGCTTCTTATTAAATCTGAGTCTTGTGAACTCACAGTAAAGAAAACACCAATGGATTGGGCAAAATTTTATTATCAGGGTAAAGAAGTAGCAAGGTGGAGAATGAAAACATCAGAATGGTTTAAAACATACTTAGAGATAGAAGAGGATTCTCCTATACAAGAACCAGAATTTTTTACGAGTATTGCACAAACTCTGTTTTATGTCGGTGAATAATTAACTTCCTACAACGGGAATTATGTAAAAGAAAAGTACCTTCAGATCTTCTGAAGGTACTTTTCTAGGTTTCTAGATACATTGAATACCGATAAGTGGTGTTATGGTAACTAGATTTGTATACGATATACATTAAATAACGATGTAAACTAGTGCTGCTATAAGATTTGGAATAGCCATTATTAAAAAACCTTTTGATTGGTCGATACGGCCAATTTTACGCGTTTCCTTTTTTGAAAATAGAGTTCCTTTATTACCTAAAATTAAGCTATCAATGAAATAAGCTAAAGCTAATCCAATACTAATTAACCCGAAAGTTCCACATACATAATAAATGTAGCTCCAATCCCGACTAAAATAAGCTACTACAGATACGATAAGTAATAGGAGTATTCCTGAAATAAGTCCTCTCTTTATCATTATGATCCCTCTTTCAAAAAAATAATATCCACATTATACCATATGTGTTGAGTGTATATTTTTTAAACAAATTCCAATAATCTTACGTTATGTTAACCTTACATGTATATATAATATTCATACAGGGAAGATAAACAGAATTAATTATTCTTCTTTCTTTGATTCTTTTTTAATTTTTCATTAAACAATAATTAAATTTCTATTTAAATGATTTTTATGGTAATTTTAGGTTATATTTTACAATTTGTTACAAGGGGTTGGATGCGTATTAATATGTTAGAAAATGTACATGACGCTTCTGAAATATTACTAGTTTTATCTGCATTTTGTTTTTATATATATTTAAGGAAAATTAAATTAGAAAGAAAACTTACCCGTTTTGAGCTTCTAATGTATATATTGTCACAATTCGCATACGTTCTGTGGGGAATTAGTTTTATCGCTAAAATATGGGGATAAAAAATCAAAAGATGTTGGATCTCATGTAAAGCGATCTTTATTTTAAGGTATCTCGGTTGTACCCCCAGCAAGGAATAAAAAGTTTCAACTTCCAATAACGCATGTTTATGTTAACTAAATTAGCTTAAGATTAAATCATTGGAGGAAAAAATATGAAAAATAAAATACCTCTAATAACATTCATTTTAGCTGCTTTATTTGTAGCTGGAGGTTTTGCATTCTTCTACTGGATCAAAACATTCCCATTCAACTAAAGAAACCTAACTACCGATAACAAAAATTATGTAAATAAGCTGTCCATATGGGCAGCTTATTGTATTTTTTGCTTAGCGTGGGGTTTTTCCAAAATGCTGACGATACCCCATGCCCATCAACCTAAGAAAACAGATCAACCCCAAAACAAAAAAATCCTTCACATAATATGTGATAGAAAAGGATAGATAAAGGCATTTTAGCCTTATCTATCCTTTTCTGTACTACTAATGATTACGTTTACTACTCAAAAACTTCTATTCCTATTTTTATACATCATAACAATTTTAATTAGGTTGTGGTGTACTTCAAAGGTGGTAAACTATCATACCTTAATAGTTCCGAATGTCTTCTAATAAAAGGAATAATCCACATTAATCCAATTGTTATTAGCACAATAGACATTAAAAGAATGATAGTTAATTCAGGTTGTGCTGAAGGTGTGCTTGTAGTTGTAGACTGTAAAGCAGAAAAGATATCTCTTGAAGCTACAATTGCATTATTAACCATGTGAGCTATTATAGAAGGTAATAAACTTTTAGTTTTCAAGTACATTAAACAAGAAATAATCCCAAATATTGTGGTTCCAAAAACATTGCTTAGATGTAAAACACCGAAGCAGATGGAAGAGAATATAACTGCTTTTTTTATTCCGAATTTATACGTAAAACGACTAAGAATAAAGCCTCTGAACAAAATTTCTTCACAAACAGGAGCAATGAAAGAAAGAGTTATAGCTTTCATTAAAATAAACCACATACTTTGTGTTTTAACTACTTCGTTTGTATCCTCTAGCGAAGCGCTCTTTGGTATTAATGAAAATAGTATTACGATTAGCAATAACATACCTAATCCGAAAAGCATAGTCATAATTGCTGATGCAAAAATTTTTCTAAAAGAAAAAGAAGATGGTTTTGACAAGTAAGTTTTAAACGAGATATTATATCTTTTAAATTTAAAACCAATCCAAAACATAGGGATAGCATAAATTGAAATAATAAGAGCAATATTTAACTTTACATCTTTAGGAATTTCTTTGAATAATAAAGGCAAAATAAATATCATTATTACAAAAGAGATAATAGCCCACATTAAAATGAACCTTGTTTTCATATGATCAAAAATTTTATCCATTAATAGCCTCCTGTAGTTTTATGTTAGTATTCTATATTTTATTATATCATTTTAAAGGGATATTTTGGTATTTCGTTTATATGAACGAGAGTTCATTTTGTTTTCATTCTTAAGTTGATGGGCATGTGACGATACCCCAGATAAGAAATGGTATGAGTTTTGGAAATAATCTTTTGAAATTTGATTAATTATCTCTCTCCCTCTTTGAAGATATAGGAAAATAAATCCAATGTTTATGGTATAATTTTCAATGTTGTATAGGGACGGAGAACACGGTCTAAATTAAGATTACGCCTAAAGAACTAGAATTGGTTGCTAAAAAGCAGGATAATTTAAGAAAGAGTGTTGAGCTGGGGATGATGAATTGAAAAATAATAAATCAAATAGAGCTTTAAGGGTTGGAGCTAATATCGTATTTATTTTATTACTTTTAGGTGCATTCCAAATGTTTTTTGATGAAAATTATACAAATGACCACTTTGGTGGGTTATTTTTGATAGCTTTTTGGATGCTTAGAAGTATTTATGGTTTTACCATAAGTTTAAAAGAAGGAAATAAGAAGTTAGCATTAATTGATTTAGGTTTAGTAATTTTTGCTTTTTATTTTTTATTTTCTCAGAGTATTAAATATTTTCTCTGAAAATAACTAATTCACTAACGGGTCTTTAATTTGAATAAACCTCATATAAAAATAAAGCTTAGAGTCATATGAGAACTCTGAGCTTTTTTGAATATTACTGATAAGTGAGATTATGTTAATTGAACAAAACTACTTACAAATTATTTCAATTATAGTAAAATTTATTATGGTGATGATTATGAGAAAAAGGGAAAATGGTTTATATTAGAAAATGTTAGAATTATGGATATCCATTCCAAGAAGTATCCGTTTAGCATTTTTGTGGTCAATTCTTATAGGATTTTCTTATTTAGGTTGGGTAAAAATCATATATAAATTATTTGAATAGGTATATTGGAAAATGTTCAGTAACCTCTTTATTTTCAGTATTTTAAATGTATACTTTTCTTGTTGTTTTTGATGATATCAGGGGATTTTGTGTGGGGTCAATGTTTTAGGGGAAATGAATGTAAACAAATATACAAAAGTTTACTTTCAAATAGGGGGCAATAAAAAAACAGTAGTGCATAAGATCACTACTGTTTTTTTTATTGCTTTTTGCAAGTAAACTACTTGCATTCTTTTCTATATAATTTAATAGAATAAACAGCTCCAACAAAGAATACCAAGGCTTGAGTTAATATAAAGAATTGACGGAAATACATGTCTTTACTAACTAAAGAAATAAATAGGGAATTCATTAGCATTTGAGTAACAAACATACTATAAGTAATTTTTAAATAAATAGTATTTGTTCTTTCATCTGGTTTACCAATTTTTTTGTAGATAATAAAAAGTACAATTGCTGAACCCAACATCAAAATACATGTAAAACCTACAAAGATATTGAAATTATCTGTGCTTTCTAACATCCAATTGTTTAATTGATCAAGCATTATTATCTTCCTTTCCTACATAAGAGAATATTTCGTTTATATCAACCTCAAAATAATTTGCTATTCGATATGCTAACACCAGTGAAGGAGAATAATTATTCTTTTCCATAACAAATATCGTTTGCTTAGAAACTCCAACAGCATCAGCTAAATCTTTTTGTGACATTCTTCTTAACACTCTATGTTCATACACTTTATTCGTTATAGAGTCCCCATATTTTTCCTTCATAGTTAACACCTTCCTTTCTTAACACCTATATTAAACCTATTTTATAAAAAAGTAAAGTTTAATTATACAAAAGATAATTTTTTTTATATATATTAAAAGAAATTCTATATATTTTTTTGAATTTCAATCTTATAAAAGAGAAGGAACTCTATGAGGGAAATCTCAAAATCACAAGTATTAAAACTAGTAGAAAAGCGGTGTAAAAGTAGTATAAGCGTTATACCCACCGCCCATCCGCATTATGACCGCTTTTTGTTGATTTAAAATAAAGATTGATAATTTGTAAAAAAAGTTTGATAAAAAGATCTATTTTGCAGAGTATCTCTTTCTTCAACAATCGGGCTATTTAATTGAATAAGACTACATAAAAAGTCACTTTCCCTTACGTAAGGAAAGTGACTTTTTAGATTGATTTTTTCCCTTGTTATCAAGCTATTTACTTTAAGTTCCTTTGACCAATTTTGAAAATGTCGTTGACTATTCAGTTGAACTGCATTATGTTATTATTAAGTTGAACTATACAGTCGAACTGAACTGAGGGTGAGGATATGAAACATAAATTATTACCATTGTCTGAAACCATGCATTATATTTTATTAGCTCTGCGTGAGCCACTCCATGGCTATGCCGTAATGCAGAAGATAGAAAAGATAAGTAACAGTACTGTTATTTTAGCAGCTGGTACATTATACGGTGCGATTGAAAACTTGAATAAGCATGGTTGGATTGAACCTGTTGGAGAGTCAGGTCGGAGAAAAGTATATATGATAACTGCAGAAGGAAGCGCCATTTTGAAAATGGAACAAAATAGGCTATTGCATATTTTATCCCTGTACGAAGGAAGTGAATCCAATGAAGAAATTTAAGATATTTTTTGATATTGAAAAAGAGGAGCAATGGCTGAACGAGCAATTACAAAAAGGCTATCGTTGTACAAATATTAGTGGATTAGGAATATACACTTTCGAAAAAACTGACAAGAGATATGTTATACGACTTGATTATCAAGATTATTTACCTAAGAAAAAGTTGGTTGAATACAAAGGGATATATGAGGATTTCGGTTGGAACTATATAAAGGGGCCCTTGCTTAGTGGACTACGGTATTGGCAAAAAGAAGATGATGATCAAAATGAAATCTTCTCGGATCGCCAATCAAAGGGTAATCATTATAAAAAATTAATGGATTATTCATTTTGGTCGGTTATACTGTGTTTAGCTTATTCTTATATGTTTTACAAGGATTCAGGATTATATCATGAAGGTCTTTGGAGTATGAAAGGTTCATTATTTTGGAAGGCATTTTTATTTGAAACACCATTTGTCCTTTTGAAGTTGTCTTCCGCACTTCTGTTTGTTTTTTTGGGTATCAATTTCTATAAAGCTTATCGAAAGTATTCAATGTTAAAAGAAAAATAAACGTTTTTCAAATTTTCCAGAATCGGGCGCTTTTCCGAAGTAACGATAAAAGCCCAATTTCTCAGCATTAAAACTGAGAAATTGGGCTTTTTTATATTTACATATAGTGCAAAATAGCGCTTAAAATAGGTGCAAAATAACTTCTAAAGTGACAATCAGTATATTGACCTACATCAAAACTTATGGTCAAAGGTAATCGTAGAAAAGGTGAGATTTTGGTTAAATATGGATATGATAGGGTGAGCACTTTAAACCAGGATTTGGAATCTCAAATTCAAATGTTAGAAAAAGAAGGTTGCGAGAAAATTTACTCTGAAAAATTTACAGGTACAAAATTTGATAGGCCAAAATTTCAAGAACTACTTTCTGTACTAGAAAATGGCGACACACTTGTTGTAACAAAATTAGATCGGTTTGCACGTTCGGCTGAAAATGCAATTCAAACGATTAAAATGTTATTTGAAAAAGGAATTAAGGTACATGTCATTAATATGGGAGTAGTGGAAGATACGCCAACTGGTCGATTGATGTTTAATATCATGAGTGCATTCGCTGAATTTGAAAGAGATATGATTGTAGAACGTACACAAGAAGGAAAAGCGATTGCCAAGTTGAATCCTAATTTTAAAGAGGGACGACCGAAGAAATATAATAAAGAACAAATAGAACATGCTCTTGGTTTGTTAAAAACAGAATCTTATAGGAAAGTGGAAAGAATGACGGGAATTAGTGTAAGTACCTTGCAACGAGAAAAAAGAAATCGTTTAAAAACTGAGTGAATAAAAAATGGTGGGTACTTTTATGAATGTTCATTTTGAAGAACTGAAGAAAAAGGCATAGGTGAATTAGAAGAAACAGAGTATGTTATTAAATAAAACCCTATTTTATATATACATTCAAAAAACAAGATATCCTCAGGCGCATTTTAAGGCATTTAATTATAATTTTGTGTATTAAGCCTTTTAAAGTTGCAAATTTCGTTCAACTAAAAAAGTCGATTATCCTTTAGCGTACGAAATTCGCAAAATGTTGGTGCTACTCCTTTAAGTAAAAGTAATCTATATAAGTCCCGTTTAAGAATTTAACATAACCTAACATATAATGCAGATTTTTAAAAATTCATGGGTAAGACACCTGGTTTAAATATTTGAACCTCAAACATATGTTAAAGATTCAATCGTGACATATATAGTTTTAGTTAAACCGTAGGAATAAATAATTCCTACAGTTTTGTTATTGAATATTTTCCCAGAGTGGTTCCTCATACCCAGAATCGTTTCCCTACTCCCATTTTTTTAAAAAAATAAATCTGAAGATTCGTAAAAAATAATGGTATAATTTAATTGAATAAAAAGAAAAGGGCAACCTGTTTTTATCAGTGTTGCCCTTTTCTTTTTCTAAGCCAATGCAGTCATTTTTCAAAATGTTGTTGATATAACTATGATTTTATGGCAGCTCAAAAGAGAAGGTTATCGATTCTCATTTGAAGATCTAGTTATGTTAAGCCCATATATGACGAAACATCTAAAACGTTTTGACGATTATGTGATTGATTTAAAAAACATTCCACAACCAATAGAAGAGAATATACCTGTATAAAAAATAAACGGGTCATATTATGGGGAAAAAATCCAGTCTATGACCCATTTTTAAACGTATCTCAGCTGAACCCCTTGCACAATCGTTAATTGAAATGCACAAAGGCGAACTTGGTGTACGAGATCGTTCAGATGGTAAACAAGGGAATGAATTTTGGTTTACTCTCCCGTTACATCCGAAACAAAATAAGATGATTGCAAGACTTTTGTAACACTTATGAAAGTGAATTGAAATATTTTTATAATAAGATAAATATATCGAGGGTGATTTTATTTTCATCCGAGGTAAAAAGTATAAGCAATGTACAGTATAATCATCTGCTTTATAGTTTCATCTACCTCAACAGATGAAATTAAAACAGATGATTTACAATGAATTCGCTCAGATGTGCTAGAAAAATAAGCTTGAGCGCCCCCTTCCCCTTATTTTCAAAATCACTTTGTGAAAATGACATAGAATTCATATTCTATGTCATTTTTTGTGTAATTGGGGTATGACAACATCGCTATCAAGCTAAGAAATACAAATACCCCTAGGTACCAAAAAAACATCATCCCTTCTAATCTAGCTTATTTAGAAAGGATAACGTTTTTTTGTAATAAAGTTTAACCGTTTGTTTGAAAAATTACTAACTTGAGCATTAAGCTTGCGAAATGAATAACCAAATAACCTGCTCCCTTTATTTTTTGATGGAAGGTTATTTGATTTTATATTGGTATGAGTAAATTAAGGGTTTCTTAAGAACCTATTAAGAAATAAGTGAGTTTTAGGAACTAGAATAAATTTATCTTAACAGTAATAAGAGAATTAAAGTTTTAAACGGAGGTCCTGTAACAAGAAGCATAAGATGGCCGTTTTGTTATAAAGACCTAAGTTCTGAGAACCCTTGAAAAATAAAGAAGCTTACATATCTAATATGTAAGCTTCTTTGATTTTGAGGTAATCATTCAAAAATGAATCCATTATTTAAAAGGGCCAATTTTGAAGGGAAGCACTGATTGTTTACTTTTATTCACATGATAGTATAGCTCGAGAGGGTCTGCCACAGGAATGTTATTTATTTTCATACCTGTTATATCGTAATCCCCCTTGTTTATAAGGAATTATATGCTGTGCCCTATTAGCTATGCCAAATTGTATTTGGATTGTCATCGATTGCATTACTAGCTAGTTCACACACTTGCTTTCATTATTTTCTTGAATCATACGCAGCTACTGCTTTAACAGGTTTTGCATCCGTCGCTTCCCATATAGGAGAAGTTAATGTTGGATATCTCAAAGCTTCTACTTTTTTTCTCGTTTCTTGTGATGCTTTCAGTCCCCATTGATCAAAGAATGGAAGTAAATTTTGTTTCGCTACTTTCGATGTATTGTAAATAAATGCTTGTATTGCATCTTCATCAGTTCCTGGAAGTTTATCCTTTGGTAACTCTCGATATAGTTTGTGAAGATTCGGATAAAAATCTTCTCCATATGCTAAATGAAGTTGCCAAAGCATAACAAGTTTCACAAACAAGTCATCAATATTTTTATACTCTTTATCTGTTTGTTTTAAGTATGCAAAGGCTCTATCGTAATCCCCTTCTTTTTCTAACCGTGTTGGTTGATTCGGGAATAATTGCTTTTGTGCAGCTAAAGAATATATATTAACAGTGACTTCAGTCATTCCTCTAAGGTCATTCCATTTCCAAGGGTATTGTTGCCTTGTGTGTCCTGCTTCATGCAGTTGTCCCCATCCAAATTCATTTACATTTAAAGCACTTTCGATTGCATTACCAGCAGTAGTAAATACAACTCCATTCCTCCCTGCATACATACCCCAATCTGGGTTGTTAGGATTTTCCACAAAAGACCAGAGACGGCGAGTTGGACGATGTAACGGATTAGAACTTGTTTCAGATAGTCCCGATATTTTATCTTGCGCTAGAATCATTTCATCATATTTTTTTAATAGAGGAACCGGATCTTGACCCACAATATATTTCTTGGCACTATCAAGAGTAACAGTAAGTACTGCTTTCTTTGACTTTAATTGAACGGCATATGCATCTGGATACTTGTCTAACATAGCAATCCAGTCTTCTTTCGTATGCTTCCCTAATTCAAAGAATGGAACAGGGCTCCCCCCTTGTGTTACTTTCACCCTAACAGTTCCTTTCCCTTCACAGTTATCTAACCCTAATAAACCACCGTTTGGAGAGGAGATGGTGTTAGAACCCGGAGAAAGACGAAATGCTTTTCCCCCTTCTTTATCATATTCATTTGTCCCAATAGTTGCTCCAAGCTTGTCTAATCCCGATAGTCCCGATACTTCAATTGTGACTTGTTCATTCGGTTGTACATAGATTCCTGTTGGCACATAGTTTCGTTGCTCACTTCTTCTTTCTCTTTCTGCTTCTCCCATATAATGTCCTGTACTTGGAAGTTCAAACGTTCTCTCTTCATATTGCGCCTGAGTTTGCGTAGTTTCAGCATGAATGTTCAAACTATTTACAGTCATAGACGTAAATAATGTCGTTGTCAAAACAGCAGATGCCATAAATACCTTCAATGGTTTTTGTAATTTACAATTCTTTCTTCTATTCATATAAGTCAGTCCCTTCATTCAAATCCATTCTATCTTTCATGCAAAACGCCGATTTCCTCACTAGCCCATTATATCCTTTTATCAAATTAATACAATGAAAATTTCTCTTACTATGGGGTACCGCCACATGGCTATCAAGCTAAGAAAATATAACTCCCCCAGAACGAGATTTTGTCCTAATTTGTAATAAAAGAGCTCATTTTTTCGTTTTGGGGTGGATTTGTTTTCTTAAGTTGATGGATGTGTGTGGTAGGCCCCCTACATGGAATCCTACTGTCTTTATTTTAATTCAGAAATTTCTAAATTAACTTTCTTTTTATTTTAAATTGTAATACAATTGAGTTAAATAAATTTAACTGGTTAAAAAAAGGATGATGCATAATGAAACAAAAAGCCATTTCCATTATCGAAACATATGAACAATTAAAAGTAATAAGCGATCCATTACGTACAAAAATGCTTATATACTTAGTCGAAAAGCCATATACAGGTCATCAACTTGCTCAGCTTTTAAATCTTTCTCGCGCAAAAATACTCTATCACCTCCGCGAACTAGAAAAACACAACATCATTCAATTAGTAAAAAAAGAAGAACAGGGAGGGAATATTTTAAAGTACTATCAGGCTGTTTCGCGTGGCTTTATTCCTGCAAATCACTTACTTCACTACATTGAATCGCAACAGGCAACAAGACAATCCTATTTAGAAGTATTACATCGTGCACAAACAAGAGTATTAACTGCTCCAGATACCTCATTCGATTTAACATCTTCCCATGTTGAAGATTGGCCAAGTATCTCGATGCAAACAGAATTCTCATTAACAGAAGAACAATTTATAAAGTTTTTAAATCAGTATAGAAACCTTGTTAAAGAAACTTTAGCAGCTTCCACAGAAACTGATACTAATAAAAACTTTTATGTTACAATCACAGGTTTTGAAATTGATCAACTGCTCTTTAACGAAGATTTATAATTCATTATTTGTGGGGAGGAATATTCTTTGAGTGAGCCGTTTATATCACAACAAGTTCAACCTAAGTATACAAGCATGTCATTATTTAAAAATCGTGCATTCTTATTTCTTTGGTTATCTAGTACCTCTTCTTTTCTTGCTCTTTCAACCTACCTATTTGCAGAGCAATGGTATGTTATTCGATCTTTAGGTCAGGAATCAGCACTTGGGATTGTCATGATGGTAACTCTAATCCCGCGAGTCCTCCTAATGACTGTTGGAGGTGTATGGGCAGATCGCTTTAAACGTTCAAAAATTATGTTGGTTTCTAGCTTCACGCGTTTTTTACTGGTTTTTGTAATGATTACTTTATTACATTTACATCTATTAAATTTATGGTCGTTACTGTTTTTTGCACTACTATTTGGAATTCTGGATGCTTTCTTTTCACCAGCGAATCAGTCTCTTCTTCCTCTTCTAGTCCCAAAAGAGATGTTAACTCGATCTAATTCCTTTATTCAAACTTCCAATCAAGTTGCAATGTTTGCCGGACCAATGATAGGCGGCTGGATTATTACAGTTAGTTCTTTCTCGGTTTTATTTCTCTTCGTTGCTTGCTTTTTATTAATTACATCCGCTTTCACTTTATGTATTAAAGAAAAAATTTCTTCACCGTCATCTAAGCAAGCATCTACCAGACAAGAGCTATTAGAAGGTTTTCAATATGTATGGAACATGCCTTTTTTAAAATCTATACTTTTTATTTTAATGACAATAAACGTCCTCTTCTTTGGCCCTTTACTTATGGGAATTCCATTATTAGCGAGCGAGGTATTACATGGAAAGGCAGTTGAGGTAAGTTTTTTACAAAGCTCTTATCAAGGAGGAATGCTAGGAGGCGCTTTATTGATTGGGCTTTTAAATATTAGGAAAAATAGAGGTCTTTCTATTCTAATACTTATTTCTTTTCTTGGTATTTTTCTTTCTCTCCTTGGTCAAATGTATGTTTTATGGCAAGGAATCCTTTTACTTGTGATGATGGGTTTCATGTCTTCTATGATTAATGTACCACTGGTGTCTATTATTCAAGAAAACAGTGAAACAGATAAGCTAGGGAGAGTTATGAGTTTCGTAAATGCCTCTTCGAACGGTTTAGTTCCACTATCTTATGCTTTTGTATCTATATGCTTAACATTTGGCACTTCTATATCTAACATTCTACTATGTTGTGGCCTACTCATAACTATCTTATCCATTCTTTTTATAACAAAATATAAAATTGTACGTGATACAAATTAACTAAACAGTGCAGTATTTCTAGAAATTAAATGTTGGTTCAGGTTAAGCAGGTGGAGCGATGCTATTTATAAATGTACTAAAAATTTTTTCCGTATTGGGTGTACAGAGGTATCTTATTTTTATTGGAAATAAGTATATTATTCGGTATTAGCATATTGATTTTTAATACAATACATTAAAACTAAAAAATTCATTGTTCCCCAAAACAAAATACCCCATAAAATGAAAAAATACGCTATTCTTTCTGTAGAATCATAGGAAAGGATGGCGTTTTGTATGTCTATTTCTGTATCTGATGAATTACAACTATTTGGTCAAGAACTTCAAAGCTTTTTATCCCCACATATCTTAAGAGATCTTGCTAGAGATGTTGGTTTTGTACAACGAACTAGTAAGTACCAAGCAAAAGATTTAGTCGCTTTATGTGTATGGATGAGCCAAAATGTTGCTACGACTTCTTTAACTCAGTTATCTAGCTGTTTAGAAGCATCAACAGAAGTGCTCATCAGTCCTGAGGGACTGAATCAACGATTTAATAAAGCAGCCGTCCAATTTTTACAACACATATTAGCTGAACTACTAGATCAAAAATTGTCCTCATCTATGCCGATTTCTTCTCCATATATTTCTGTCTTCAAACGTATTCGTATTTTAGATTCAACTGCATTTCAACTCCCAGATTCCTTTTCATTCGTTTATCCGGGTGCAGGAGGATGCAGTCATACAGCTGGGATGAAAATTCAACTTGAATATGACCTTTTAAGCGGACAGTTCCTTCATATCCATACAGGTCCAGGTAAACAACATGATCGAACCTACGGTTCCCTGTGTGTCCCAACTGCAACAGCGAATGATTTATGTATCCGAGATTTAGGTTATTTTCATTTGAAGGATCTCCAACATATCCAAGATAAAAAGGCTTACTATATCTCACGTATCAAATCGAATACACGTATTTATCAAAAAAATCCTAATCCTGATCATTTTCAAGATGGCAGAATCAAGAAAGGTACAGAGTATATCCAGATAGATATGGAGGTTTTAATGAACTCTCTTCAACCAGGACAAACATGTGAAATATCCAACGCTTATGTAGGAATGACTGATAAAGTCCCAACTCGTGTGATTGTTCATCGACTAACAAAAGAACAGCAACAAAAACGATTACAAGATCAAACTGTAAAAGAAAAAAAGAAAGGAATGAAGTATTCCGCTCGTAGTAAACGACTTAGCGGTATCAATGTATATATGACAAATACTCCTACAGATATTGTCCCAATGGGACAAGTGCATGATTGGTATTCTTTACGTTGGCAAATCGGCGTGTCCAGATAAGGACACATTATCTAGTTGGTGAAAGTCCAATCGGGAGAATAGACTCCACTCCCGTAGCCTGAGAGGCGCCATGAAGTGAAAGCGACATGGCGAAGCCTTCTGACATCACATGCAAAAGGCATGTGGGCAAATCTCCAGGTTGTAACGTACAGTGAACGTAGACGTAGCCTCGTTACACGCAATTCCGGTGGCTGAGACGGTCGATAACGTGCGAAAGCAGCAAGAACTGACCGAAACGAG
>NZ_KB895610.1:18552-21743 GCF_000374885.1 Bacillus sp. 105MF
GACTATCAAGAATCCGGCAAAATACCGGGGTATGCAATTTCTCCGAATGGTGAATTAGATGCAACGGTTATTTATTATAAATTTATTTAGTTTTTTATTTGAAAAGAGAATTACCTTCACCAAGAATCAAAGTAAATATTTATGAATTAAGAAAAGAAATTAGCTACATTCTGTAAATGATGACTAGGAGGAGCCGTGTGCGTTAATAGTGCAAGCACGGTTCTGTGAGGGGGGAGTACAATTTACGGCAAGGTAGAAAGGCTCCCTTCTACTCGACTTGCTTAATTATAATTAAAATTATAATAAATTAATTTATTATAGAGAGGGATTTGTATGGAGAATAATACGTTACAAATAGAACAAATAATGAATGCTTTGTCTAAATCGTGGTCTTTAGAATCAAGTTCAAAATGGAGTAAGGATAATCCTGCAAAGGGACAATGTGGTGTAACCACATTAGTAGTAAATGATATATTAGGTGGGGAAATAAAGAAAACTAAACTACCTGATGGATGGCATTTTTATAATATTATTAATGGGAAACGATACGATTTAACAGCTTCTCAATTTGGAGAAGACATCTTATAAATGGATATTCCTTCAAATAGGGAAGAAGCATATAAAGATACTAATGAAAAACAGTATAATTATTTAAAACAAACCGTTGTTATTCAACTAAACGAGTAATTTAGTTGAATAACATAGCAAAAAGTGATCAAACTTTATTTTAAACCTACATTAAAATGACTCAAAAACTCTTAGCGTGGTTATTTTCCAAAATGCTGACGATACCTCATGTCCATCAACTTAAGAAAACAAGTTACCCCCAAAACGATAAAAACAAACTTCGGTGCTATAAAAACACAAAATTTCCATTTAGGGGGTACTTTAAAATCTTAGCTTAATGGGTATGGGGTCACTATATCAAAAAAAGAAAATTGTACGTTTAGACACATTTTAGACACAAATCAACCTATTCTCTTTACGTTAAGGAAAAGATGTTATTAAGATAAGATAAATAAAAAAAGTGTAGATAGGGGTAGCACCACATCACCATCAAGCTAAGAAAAGCAAATACCCCAAAACGAGAGAATTGACCTCCCGAGGTGAACTGTATAATTTTTTTTGTTAGGGGGCGTTATAAAAAAGAAATACCCTTTCCTATAATCGATGTTGCATGAGCTTAACTTGACGGCAATGTAGATTTAAAATAAAGTTTGATAATTTATAATAAAGATTGATACTTAGTAAAAGAGTTTGATAAAAAGGTCTATTTTGTAGGGAAATTGCTTATGCATAAAATAATACTAATTTTTTGAATACAGTAGCTATAAACTCTCTCGAGATTTGGAAAATAGATTCGCGAATCAACCAGGTTTCCAACCTGATGTGGTGATGAGCTGCGAAGCTATTATGAGTGCAGTGACATAATTAGGAGGTTTCCACTATGACAACTTTATTTAAGCCTATGGCGTTCCATCTGAAAACTGAACGACTTGACCTGAGTATGTGGGAGGAATCCGATTCAGCCTGGTTTAGAAAATTAATTGGCGAACGTGGTGTGGACATGCCAACCCTTGACTCCGTTCGTAGCTATCTTATTGAGATGCGCAAGAAAGCGGCTGAAAATGGCATTTCTCTTCTCACTATCCGTAGGCGAGACGAAGGCGATTTCATCGGATACTGTGGCTTGATTATCGGCCGTTCCACCCTTGAAGAGCCTGAGATCGCATACGAGTTGTTCCGCAGTGTTCATGGTAAAGGATATGCGACCGAGGCAGCATCCGTTGTGCTGGACGCTGCGATTGCTACCGGGCGTCACAGACTTTGGTCGACTGTGGGCGCTTGGAATGTTGCGTCCCTTCGAGTTCTGGAAAAAATAGGATTTAATCGACATCACAGTACGTGGGACGAGCGCGGTGAGATTGTTTGGAACGTACGCGATTTTTAGAGATCCCGACCTAATTCGAAACTATGGAAAAGGAGAAAAGGTCATTAGTTTAGGGGAGAATCCACATCGCTATCAACCAAATAAAAAAAAATACCCCCTAAAATAAAAAAATACGCTATTCTTTCTGTAGACTCATAGGAAAGGATGGCGTTTTTGTATGTCTATTTCTGTATCTGATGAATTACAACTATTTGCTCAAGAAATTCAAAGCTTTTTATCCCCAAATATCTTACGAACTCTTGCTAGAGATGTTGGTTTTGTGCAACGAACCAGTAAGTACCAAGCAAAAGATTTAGTCGCTTTATGTGTATGGATGAACCAAAATGTCGCTACGACGTCTTTAACGCAGTTATCTAGCTGTTTAGAGGCATCAACAGAAGTACTTATCAGTCCTGAAGGACTGAATCAACGATTTAACCAAGCAGCTGTCCAATTTTTAAAACATATACTAGCTGAACTACTAAACCAAAAATTAGCCTCATCTATACCGATTTCTTCTCCCCATACTTCTGTTTTCAAGCGTATTCGTATTTTAGATTCAACTGCATTTCAACTCCCAGATTCCTTTTCATTCGTTTATCCAGGCGCAGGAGGATGCAGCCATACAGCGGGGGTGAAAATTCAGCTTGAATATGACCTGCTAAGTGGACAATTCCTTCATATTCATACAGGTCCAGGTAAACAACATGATCGAACCTACGGTTCCCTGTGTGCCCCAACTGTAACATCGAATGATTTATGTATCCGAGATTTAGGTTATTTTCATTTGAGAGATCTTCAACATATACAAGATAAAAAGGCTTATTATATCTCACGTATCAAATCGAATACACGTATTTATCAAAAAAATCCTAAACCTGATTATTTTCAAGATGGCAGAATCAAGAAAGGTACAGAGTATATCCAGATAGATATGGAGGTTTTAATGAACTCTCTTCAGCCAGGACAAACATGCGAAATATCCAACGCTTATGTAGGAATGACTGATAAAGTCCCAACTCGTGTGATTGTTCATCGACTAACAAAAGAACAACAAAAAAACGATTACAAGATCAAACTGTAAGAGAAAAAAAGAAAGGAATGAAGTATTCTTCTCGTAGTAAACGACTTAGCGGTATCAATGTATATATGACAAATACCCCTATAGATGTTGTCCCGATGGGACAAGTACATGATTGGTATTCTTTACGTTGGCAAATCGGCGTGTCCAGATAAGGACACATTATCTAGTTGGTGAAAG
>NZ_KB895611.1:0-16206 GCF_000374885.1 Bacillus sp. 105MF
CATACAAAAACGCCATCCTTTCCTATGATTCTACAGAAAGAATAGCGTATTTTTGCATTTTAAGGAAATTTAGTATTCATATCTTCTTTTTATGTTGTCTAGTATATTGAACATAAGTTTTTTGTTTTTTTCTATAATTTTCCGCGGAATAAGAGTGTATAATACATCCTCAAATGATAGAATTATTAATATATTGCAAAATGAAAGAGGTAAAAATAATGGAGACTTGTGCAGATGTTTTAATCGTTATCGATTTACAAAATGGCGTATGTTACAGTGGAGATCATTTATTTAATTTACAAAATTTACTCACTAAAGTAAATAATAGAATTGCTTTATATAGAGAATTACATAAACCAATCATTTTTGTTCAACACTGTGATGAAGAATTAGTACCTGAAGAAGAACCATGGGCTATTAATGCCAATCTAGATGTTCAAGAGCAAGATTTTTTTGTAAGAAAAATACATGCAAATTCTTTTTACAAAACGAACTTAAAAAATCTTTTAGACCAATTAGCTGTACATCGTATTGAATTTTGCGGTGCCCAAACAGAATACTGTATGGATGCTACGATTAAATTTGCTCATGGATTGGGATACGAAAACTGCATGGTACAGAAAGCAACCTCTACTTTGAATAATCCATTTATGTCGGCAAAAGAGACGATTGATTTTTATGAAAATATATGGAGCAACAGATTTTTAAAATTGATAGGAGATGAATCTTAGAATGAACGATTATACAAAAATCCTAAAACGAGGATTCATCAGCGAAAATTAAAGGGGTTCCTCCCCATAGCCATCAACTTAAAAAAACAAACTCCCCCAAAAACGATAAAAATGAGGAATTTGCACAAATTTTTCGTTCTGGGGGTATCTCTTATTCTTAGCTTGATGGGCATGTGGCGATACCCCATGCCCATTAACTTAAGAATTTTATAACGCCCCCAAAACAAGAATTTCATCTTACTACAGTTAATTATGAGAATTCTGTACGCTCAGATAATTTTTAATTTATTAATGTACAAGAACCTCATTTTTGAATTTTAATAAATTCATTTTGTCATAGGGAAAATACGATTTTACTGTTTTGCTGATGGTGGATGTACTATTATGAAGTTGCTCCTTCAAAAAGTATTAGTTTACACTTGATCCCTGCACATTGTGTGGGGATTTTTTGTAAAGAAAAGACACAATTTTAGGTGTCTCTTTGTGCTTTTACAATTCGTTTAAGTGAATATAAAAGAACACCAGCTATAGTACTCACCTGGTGTTCTGACTGCAACAATTTCTATCGTCTTTTTTACAATACATTCAATTGGCTTTCTGATCACTTTTCGGCTTCCTTACCAAGCAATACACACTAATAATGAGTAAAATAAGAGGGATTCCCTGAATCATAAAGAATCCAAGACAAAATTCAGTTAGTCCACTCCCAGGAGCATCTGTTGCCATTATCCCAACAAATAGAGCAACAAAAAAAGTCAAACCATTCAACACTACACTAATACAAAGAAAAAGTATTTTCCAAAACACTAAAACAATCCCCCTAGTATACTAAAAGATATATGAAGTTTTTATCACATTATCACTTTCGATATGTATATATTAATATATCATTTCTTCTTCCTCAATTTTAGTCATTTTTCTTTTATTTTCCCTATAGGGGTCACCATACATCACCATCAAGCTAAGAAAAGCGAATACCCAAAAACGAAAAAAGTGAACTTAATTATCCTGAATAAATGTGGCGTGAAAAATGTTGTTAAGGGCATATTTCGAAATCTTAGAGAGAATAAAAAAAGATATTGTTATATTCTTAAATCTGTAATATAATGAATCTATAGAATTCTTAATATTCAGAAATTTAAAGAGGAGGAAATAATATGGAGATCGCAATGGCAGTTTTATCATTCTTAGGTGGAGTAATTCCATTAGTAGCAACACTTCTAAAAGCATTCATGTAATAGAATTCTCTGCACTTATTTATAAAAATTATCATACAAATGATCTGTATATCAAAACCGAATTGATGTGCAGATCATTTGTGTGAGCAAACTTTAAACAAGAAAAAGAATCCGAGAAATCATAAGGGATTCTTTTTCTTTATGTAATTACGGCATTACCATGTTTGCTACCGAGAAGTGGTTTTATGTAAATCTTACATGTATGGAATATACATCCAATTTTTATAATAAATCGTTTCTTCCGAATGGTACAATCAAGGAAGAGGAGGGGTATTATGAAGAAACATCGTTTTAGAAATCTATTTTTCTGCTTTACAGCTCTTTTAGTGTTATCTGCTTGTCAAAAGTACAACGGTAAGTTAGAACAATGGGGTAGCACTGTTGACACTGTCGATACAGCCAAACTAAAAAGAAATAACATTCCGTATGAAATAAAAGATGGTAAAGTATATATTCCCGAAGATGCCTTTAGCGATGCTACACTGTGTTGTACATAAGCAGTGATGTAAGCCCCTTTCTAAAGGGACGGGGTTTGTTTTACATGGGGTAAGCACCACATGTAAAACAACCTAACAGAGCAGGTTAACCCCAAAACGAAAAAAATGAACTTTGTTGCTATAAAAGGCACAAAATTTTCATTTTGGGGGTACTTCAAAATCTTAGCTTGATGGTGATGGGGTACCGCCAGCATTTCGGAAAAAAACCATGCTAAGAGCATGCAAGGTTTTATACAGTTTTTCGGCTAATCCAGTAACAAACAAGAACCCTAAAACCGCGCCAGGATAGGAATGTATAAAAAAATGCATAGATCCGTAGAACAAAAAAAGGAGGTTCCCTTGTGAGAGTAGGGATCTGCCTTTTTCTTTCTACCCATAATAGGACTTTATGTTAACTTCTATGAATACAATATACATCCATTTCATAAGAAAAACCGCTAGGAAAACATCCTGACGGTCCTTTTGTGTATAAATCCCATGAGGAGTGATAGATGTGATCCGGCACTCGTAACCATGTATAGATCGGTATGTTTTCGTTTTCCAAGCAGGTCAAACATATATAATTCACTGTCTGTTTAGACTTGCGTAATGGCTAAATTCCTTATTGATTATTTTATCGTGAGCTGGCGCTACTTGTGGACCTACCGAGTTGATGCACGTTACCAGAATATGCTTCCCGTCTAGAGATCCGACGGCTCTCGATTCATATCCGAAAGTACCTCCGGCATGCCCCCAGTAAGATTGCCCGTCCGCTGTTTTAAATTCATAAATCCCTAGTCCGACTTTACCAAAAGGTCCATCTACTGTTGTGTGCATCTGGTCCATCATCTCTTGAGTCAGAAGCTTCCCGCTCAACAACGCACTGAAGAAGGTAGTCAAATCATTAACTGTTGAGACTATATCTCCCGCCGCATTTGCCCATGATTGATTCATTTCTGTTAAATCATACAAATGACCCGATCTATCCATATTATATCCTGTGGCATGCTTACCCGGAATTTCGTGACTATTTCCCATCACAAATGTCCCTTTCATTCCAAGCGGTATGATAAACCGTTTCCTGATCTGCTCCGCATACGTTTCTCCTGTTACCTTTTGAATAATTTGACCGGCTAGTACAGTATTCATATTGGAATAATTCCAGCCCTTCCCTGGTGCAAATACAGGTGGCTTTGAAAGTCCAAGGTCGATAAGCTCATCGACGGAATAGTAACGGTATGGATTTTGAGGCAAAGTAATATCTCGGAAATCCAAATCTGTATAGCTAGCAAGCCCACTTGTATGATTCAATAACTGACGGATCGTAATTTTGTTGCCATCATACCCTTCACCTTTTATGACACCTGGCAGCCATTTTTCAACTGAATCATCCAGATTCAATTTTTTCTCGTCAGCCAACTGTAATACAACGGACGCTGTGAAAGTCTTCGAAATACTTCCAATACGGAATGAAAAATTGGACTCCACCGGGTGTGGTACTTCATAACTGGCTGTACCTGTAGCGTAAGACCAGCGTTTCCCGTTCTGTAACCCGCCAGCTATGACACTTGGGACTCCTTTGATGGTTACCACCTCATCAATGACGCGTTTGACTTCATCCCGATGCTTGCTTTTCTTTTCCTTCTCTGTCTTCACTTGTACCGCGCCTTCAGTCTGTACCGGGTTTACAGACCCATAAGCAGAAAATACCAGTGTACTCGCCGATATAGCTGTTAATGCAAGTACAGCTCCTTTTTGAATCTTGAGTAATTTCATAACGTATCGCTCCTATTATTTTGGAATGTTGTGTTGCTTTACATCCTCACCTTATCCCCAAAATTGTTAAATCGGATAGTGATGAAACCGCCAAACTTTTGTTGACACTCGGAATTGGACTTGTCACATATACCATATGACAAACTGTCAAATATCTCATGTGACGTGCTTGTTACAGTAAATTCTAACTGTTTACCCTCTCTTTCGCTTGACGGATCAGAAGTTTATGGTGCATGATAGATTTGATTTATTCAGAATTAATTTTCAAAAATACAAGTAGGTGTGCATAATCCGTGTTCTCTATAATAAAAAAATGGTTCTGGTATGATTGGATATTTGTGGCCATACGAACGCTTTGGATGGTCATTATCATAAGCGCTAGTTTTATCAAACCGTCATTAATCGATGCGTCTTTTTGGGTCTTATTTTCTTTTGCTTTCGTCGTTTATCTCGTTCCATTAATCGCCTGGTGTAGAAATGCAGATTGGTATCTTGCAGTCGACGTCATGGCAGCGGGGGTTTTTCATCTTTATTTAGCCTATACAGCACCGGAGTTACTTTGGTCTTTCGTTTTACTTGTGATGAATATCGGCTTGGCGAGCAATCGAAGAACCTATGTATGGACAGGTATCCTCTGTGGAATCATATTGCCGGCATTGAACGGTTGGATCGCTGGTCGTCTCCCGTATGAATTTATCGTTAGCAACGGTTTTGGATTCGCCATCGGCTTCACGTTTAATATATTAATTCAGTCCCATAAGCAAGCCCTAATTATTCATGAGCAAAAGCTATTGCTGGAGCAGCATATTGAGCGGATTGAGGAACTTACGCTGATGGAGGAGCGCAGCCGGCTGTCACATGAGCTGCATGACACGATTGTCCATACGCTTACCTCACTCATCGTCGGCGTCGAATCGCTGCGATCGTCCGTACCGAATTCACAGATAGAGAGGATCGATTCGCTTGTCGGAATCGCCCAACACAGTCTGGTTGATATCCGAAAACATCTGCATCAGCTCTCTCATACTCCATTGAACCATTCGTTAAGTGAATCTCTACGGCAATTTACCGAAGATTTTATGAAGTCAACAGGTATAATGGTCAAATTCCGTGTGATCGGCAGCGAGACTCTCGTTATGCAAAAAATAAACTTTTGTCTATATCGTTGCCTTCAAGAGTCTCTGAACAACGCGGTTCGGCACGGTAAGGCGAGCTTGATATCCGTTCAGTTGTATTTCGAGAGTCAGCAGCTCAGGTTACAGATCGAAGATAACGGCATCGGAATGGAAGAAATCCAATTTGGATTTGAACTTAATGGGATGAAGGAACGACTTAAGCTATTTCACGGCACGGTGTCCGTGCATTCCGAGCCAGAACAAGGAACTTTCGTCATATGTAATATTCCGTTGCAGACAGAGCCTGCACATGATACAATCCGCCTGCTGCTCGTTAACGACCAGGTGATCATTACCGACAGTTTGAAGCAAATTTTGGATCAGCATACTGATTTTAACGTCGTTGGTACAGCCAGGGACGGTGGCGAAGCATTAGAACATTGTGAGCGATCCCAACCGGATATCGTGCTAATGGATATTAGTATGCAGGGAATGAGCGGGATTGAAACTTTACTTGAGATGAAACAACGATGGCCTGATATGAAGGTTGTGTTCATGACAACGTTTGAGGATTCCTTGCAGGCAGCAACTGCATTGGAGCACGGGGCGGAGGGCTACATGCTGAAGTCGATTCATCCGCGAGAGATGAAGGAAGCCTTGAAACTAATTTATAACGGAGGAATCTGGATCGATCAATCGGTCGCTACGAGAATTTTCGAAGAGATGAAAAGTCAACGCGAGCAATTGGAGAAGATCGGCTCAAGTCAGGAAAACTTCCCGTACGGGCTTACGAAACGTGAAATGGAGATTCTGGAGCATCTGTCAGGTGGACTGCGTTATAAGTCGATCGCCGCCAAATTATTTTTATCGGAGGGAACGATCCGCAATTATTGCTCGACTCTCTACTCGAAGCTCAGCGTCAACAACCGCGAAGAAGCAATAAAAAGGGCCCGAAAGGAAAATATTGTGTAGATGGTACTCAAGATATAATCATTTTTCCGTATTCGGGGCACGGCAACGATTACTATTTTTTGGGCCACTCATTATTTTAAGTAACAGAATTAGAGTTCCGTTAACTTTTGGAATGAATTTAACAAAATTTGTTTACAGAACACCTGTAAATATTGCTGGAAAATAAGTGGACGGAATACATTTAAAGAAAATCTTCTTGAAAACTTCAAATTTAATTACCTTAAAGTCATTGTTTTATCATACATTTCAAAGTTTTTTACAAGTGGTCCGAAAAAGAACGAATCGTTGTTATCCCCCATGCCCATCAACCCAAAAAAAAAAACAAATACTCTAAAACGAGAAAATTGGCATCTCTAGGTGAAAATGTACAATTTTTTTGTTTTTGGGGCGTTATAAAATTCTTAAGTTGATGGGCATGTATGGTGACCCCTGTAAGGACTTAATTACATTGTGTCCATTTAACTGTAATGTTTAAAATAAGAAGAGCCTTCGTTATATAACGAAGGCTCTTCTTATTTTATCATTTTATTCATACATAGTCTTCATGTTTGTAGATGCATAAAATGACAAAAATAATTTGGGGCGCACTCTATCTATATGATAATTCATAATGAAATATAAGTCTATATTTTTGTTGTTTTTTTGCTTATATTTATGTCATTGAGCTCAGAAGAATATATGTGGAGGGAAAATATATGAAATCGAATGATGTGCCAGTTTTAATTGTTGGAGGGGGTTTATCAGGGTTAGCTTCTGCATTATTTCTTGCAAAACATAAAATTGATTATTTGCTTATTGACAGGCATCCGACTACTGCAATTCATCCGAAAGCAGGAGGGATTACTTTTCGCACAATGGAGTTATTTCGAGGATTAGGTCTAGAAAAAAGAATTAGATCCGCTGGTAAAGTATTGGAGAATTGCCGCGGAAGAATTGCGGTTCATACAATAGCTGAGGCAAATTATGAGGAGTTAGAACAATTAAGGATGACGCAGCATGGAAATGATGAAAAGTTATTTAACAAAGTAGAAGAGATTAGCCCGTCCAAAATAACTTCTTGTTATCAAATTACTTTAGAAGAAATGATGTTACAAGAAGCGCGGAAATTAGGCGGAAAGCTATCTTTTTATCATGAACTGGTTTCTTATGAGCAAAATGAAAACGGGGTAATAGCAACTATTCGAAATCGTGAGACGAAAAAAGAGAACACGATTCATTGTGATTATGTCATCGCAGCAGATGGGGCGAAAAGTAAAATACGTAAACAGTTAGGTATTTTAGCCGAGGGCCGTGGTACAATCGGTGGTTATTATATGAACATTTACTTCGAAGCTGATTTGAGTGAATTTATAAAAGGAGACGCATTTGGGTTTTCTATGATACTGCATCCGGAAGTTCTAGGTGCGCTTATTCCGGTCGATAACGTAAGTAAATGGATTTACCATGTAGCTTACGATCCAATAAAAGGAGAGCGACCAGAGGATTTCACTATAGAACGCTGCAAACAAATCATTCGAACAGCAATTGGGAGTACGAATATTGATCCGGAAATATTAAGTGTTTTACCGTGGGAAGCGACAGAAAGTACAGCGGTAAAATTTCAAGACAACCGCGTTTTTCTAGTCGGTGATGCTGCACATATTATGCCGCCAACGGGAGGATTCGGATCAAATACAGGGATACAAGATGCCCATAATCTAGCTTGGAAATTAGCGGCTGTTATAAAAGGAAAAGCAGATCCAAAATTATTAGAAACATACCACGAAGAGAGATATCCAGTTGCGAAATTAACGACGGACTATGCGAGTAGCATATTATTTCGTGCTGCGAATAGAGATGAAGGTAATTTGAATAATATGGATAGTTTAGCTGTTACTGTTGGTTATCGGTATTGTTCAAAAGCGATTATAGATGAAAGTACAACTCCGCATAGAATGGATATAGTAGATCTGAACGGACGACCAGGAACGCGTGCGCCACATTTTTGGGGAACGTATGAAGGAAATGAAGTTTCTATACTTGATCTATTAGGTAGCAACTTTGTGTTACTTACTGGCTCAGAAAATAGTACTTGGTCAGTAGCTGCACATATCGTTTCATCTCATTTAGGAGTAAATATGAAGGTGTATCGAGTTTGTCTAAATGGTGATTTCATTGATCGAGATGGCGTTTTTAGGAAGCTATATGGAGTGAAACCTAAAGGAGCAGTATTAATAAGACCGGATGGATTTATTGGCTGGCGTACGGAAAACGCAGTATTAAACGAGAGTGTAGTACTTGAAGAAGTAATGAACAATCTATTATGTAATTTTGTAAATAAATAATAATTTTAAGCATCGTTTATGAAACATAGACGGTGCTTATTACTTTATAGGCGTGAAAAAATTTGTAGGATACTTCAATTTCTCTATAAGGCCTCACCATATCCATCAACTTAAGAAGTTTATAACGCCCCAAAAACAAAACAACAATTATGCGTTGGGTTCACCAATATGGTCCTGAGTTAGATAAGAGAGTTCGTCGGCATCTTAAGAAAACGAACGATTCTTGGAGAGTCGATGAAACCTATATCAAAGTAAAAGGTCAATGGATGTACTTATATCGTGCAGTTGATTCAGAAGGAAATACAATTGATTTTTATCTAAGTAAATCAAGGGATAAACAAGCAGCCAAGCTCTTTTTCAAGAAAGCCTTGGCTTTTTCGTATGTTTCTAAACCTCGCGTGATAACAGTGGATAAGAACCCTGCCTATCCTGTAGCGATTGAAGAGTTGAAAGAAGAGAAACATATGCTTGAAGGTATACAACTAAGGCAAGTGAAATATCTCAATAATATAGTGGAACAAGACCACCGATTTATTAAAAGACGAGTTTGTTCTATGTTAGGGCTCAAGTCATTTAAAACAGCTATCTCTATATTGAGTGGTGTTGAAGCCATGCATATGATGAAAAAAGGGCAACTTGGTTTACCGGACAAGTCTGTCCAAAGTCAGAAACAATTTATTCATAAATTGTTTGGATTAGCTTCCTAAGAGAGAAATGAAGAGGAAATTGCCACTCTATGTTTCTAACTAATATTTTTGCACCAGAACCACTTTGAGCGTATTCTTATCCTTGATTCTACAACATTTCAAGTGCCGGATCGATTTGCATCTACTTACCTAGTGCCGGAGGATGTAGTCATAAAGCTGGTGTGAAAATTGAACCAGGAAAACGAAGTGATCAGGCGTATGGTGCGACTCGAACAGGTATGGCACAAAAGAATGAACTATATATTCGTGACTTAGGATATTTTCGTTTACAAGACTTTAAGTCTATTTAAGATAAGCAAGGATATTATTTATCACGTCTTAATTTACCAAATAAGATTTATAGAAAAGAATTCGAAACAGTCGTATTTAAAACAAAACCCGCTCAAAAACTATATAAAATTATGATATCTTAGATTTTTATGGGCCAGTGAAGAGCCAGTAAAGATATTATTTTTTATATTTTATTACCGTTTCTGTTCCGTTACTACACAAACCCCTATATATGGTGCCAAACATCCAACGCAATACAATTGGGGAACACAAGAAGTATATAAAGAAACTGGAAAAACGAAGGTGTTTGGCAGTTTATCTCCAAAGACATATTTAAAATGGACGAATTATAAAAAGAAATCTTTTTAAACTGCTATTATATACAAGAACATATCAGATAATATGTTCTTGTATATCTCATTGACGACTACTCTCTAAAGAGTCCAGTCCACTAATAATGTGTATACAGCCCAAAAAAATGGAAAGTTATTGATAGTTTTATAAAGTAGGGGAGACATGTAAATTAGTGTTTTTCTCTCGCATCTCAAAAACTAAGAATACTCCTTATTTTGAGATATGAACAAAGTTTAACTTAAAATAAAAACTAACACTTAAAGAGAAGTTAATCTCGTAATATTAAGCTTTATTTAAATGCTCATCCAGCAGGAACACTAGAAAAGTCTGCATTATAATGTTATTTATAAACATGATTTAAGAAGAAACAATTTCCGATTTTCGTCTCAATATCATAACATAACTATACATTTCGAAACACTGAATTTTGTTAACTTTTTAACTACCGATAATAAAGATTATGTTAACTGATAAAAAATAAGTGGAGGGAATTCCTTTTGTATAAATCTTTCCCTTCCTATTTGTATGGCGACCCAGATTTACGAACTTCTATATATCATATAATCTAACACTCATATTTTTTCATATACACCGAAGTGAAATTTACTTTCTATTTCGTCGAATGTTTGTTTCTGTAGCTTTGAAATAAAGTTTAATCAAAAATACCTCGCAATCCCAAGTTTTACGATAAATAAAAAGAATCCATTTTGAAAAAAGATTGATCAAAATGGATTCTTCTTCAGCAAATTTTTGTTTCGGCTTTATAAAAAAGTTTGATCATTTTCTGCCTGTATTGCTCCATAATCGCGCCCGATTGTTCTCTAAAAAGTGAATAGTTTCTATTAAACTTTCTTAATATACTCATACACTTCTTTAGGTTTTATATTAAGCAGGTGAGCAATTTCCGTTATTTTTTTTCCTTCTTTCTTCATCTTTTTTACTTTTGCCTCCAATGTTTGCTCGTATTCTTCTGTAATATCAAATAATGGACTCAATAAAGAGTGCCATATTTCAAAATCAGCAAATTTATTTTTTTCCAAAAACTTATTTAGCAATGTTTTTAATTCTCTATTTTGTATAATTCTTTTTCCTTCTAACACTTGTTTCTCAGTAAGAAAATTACCTATATCTTTTATAAAATTGATAAATGAGTCCATAGAATCTGCAAGGAAACCGCCAACACCCCAACTATCCATTCCGTGCATTAATGAAGATATAGGGTATCCATCTTCATTTAAATCAATAATAATTGGATCTCCACACATAGTTTCATATGCAATAACAATCCAATTTGCATCCCAAGTATCTTCCTCATCGGTTACAAGGGAGTTTCCATCGGTGTCAATGCTATATCCTACTTGAAATTCATCTAATTGTTCAAAAGAAAATATATCAAAATTCACATATTCTCTAATTTTTTCATGTTCTAAGTTAATAAGTTCTAAATTCCTCTTAATTTCTTCTTTTTGATGATAAGAATTAAATTTTATCATTGTCATTTTTACTACATCCCTATTCATACTTTATATTTATTCTTTTTTTATCTTTTTTTTTACTAAAAACCTAAGACAAGAATATTAATAATAGATATTGGATTACTTAGGTTCAATTAAAAGATCCTGTAAAACAGGATCTAAACAAACTTTAGAACATCGCTACATTCTTTAAAACGTCGCGACTTTATTTCAAATCGACACATATACAAATAATACTAAATTATGGAATATTTTTAAAGAATCAAAACGTTTTTATATTCAATTCATATATTTTATTTCTTTTCTTAATAAAAATATCCCCATAGATAAGTAAATTCAAAGGGATAAAACGGTGCATCTTTTTTATAAACAGTTAATCTTTTTTCAAAACGGTTAAACTTTGTTATAAACGATTAAACTTTATTTCAAATCCACAGTTTCGTATGTTTATCAAGTTGATGGTTTTGTACCATCAGGTATTTTTTCTAAAGTAGATTTGCTTTTTAAAAAGTTTTCTAATTTATAAAAATCTGTTGACGTATAGAGTAGACTCATTCCATCTATAAATTCAATTTCATACAGTTTATCTTCTTCAATATCATAAGGAAGACAAAAGTGTGAATTCTTATATAGCTCGAACATTTGCCATGGTACTGCATCCGTAACTTCAAATTTATCTTTAAGAATTGGACAAAGTCCTTCTTTTTGTTTTTTCTGCACAGGAAAAGCAAAGTTTCTATAGACTTCAGATATTTCCAATGAGTACCTATCAATTTTAGTAGAGAAATAGCTTATACCATCAATAGAATCTGTTTGCCTAATAAATTGTAATAGTAATTGCGGAATAATATATTCTGGTTTAAAAGTATCATTTTTATATTTCACACGTATAGAACAAGCAGCCATTAAAGGCCATAGTAAAATATACGTAGTTATATCTCTATACATATTTCTCTTAGAAATGTTTTCATAATTTTGTATCAGATTTTGAATAAAAACTGCTGGAGGTGTGGAAAGATCTAAGTAAGTGATACTATATGATTGAAACAATGATGTCTGAACTGTATTTAAATCAGGTTTATTCAGTTCTTCCCAGCATGCCAGTGGTGTGATACCCAAATAAATACATGGTATTCCAGGAATACTATATCTATTTGTAGCAACTTTCCCTCTTAGTTGAAAAGGAATATGGAACATTTCATCCCTTTTATAAGTATAATCAGTACCTATTCGCATTTTATAAAATAATTGATTTTCTGCAATTGGAATTATAATATTGTTAACGAAATGGCCCGAAATTGATAAATTGTTTATTAATCCTTTTTTTAATTTTGAAAAAGCCTTATCTGGGAACCCTCTATAATACTCTTCAATTGAACAAATAATACTAGCACACAGGTTTTTAGCTTTCTCTAAAGTTGTACCATCAATTAAATTGTACTCTGGTGGGATAATGCAATTAATTTTACCTAACCCTTCTACATAATTGCTTAGAATATCATTGATATAGCCTTCGAAATCATCGTTTGTTCTTGTTAAAGGCAGTTTTCCAGCAACAGAAAATAAATCTATAGATGGTAATATTTTTAGTATCCATCTTCTTAAAGACATAATTCTTATGTAATCTTTAAAAAAATCAACAGAATTTGGCACTATTTTCTCAGAGTTGTATTTAAAATCTGGTTTTCTATGTAATCCAGTATATAAAGTGAATGCTTTTTGTGCTTGCTCATCGCTGATAATATCATTTTCTTTAATTTTGTAGAGATCGATAGCTGTTTTAATTTGTTCTTCACTTACTGTTATTATATTAATCACTTCACTTTCATCTCTATATTGATCTTTAAAGCTATATTTTTATTTTAAGTGCCTCTATAGCATTACTATATTTCTTCTTTCATTTTATATAATCTATCTCTTTTCTCATCACTTTTTATGAAAGTAAGCTTTCCTTCAGCAACAAAATCTTCAAGAATTAAGCATACTTGTCCGAAAGCTTTAGGCTTATCGGTTGTGAATCTTTCATTGGATATTTTTCCTGAAAGTATTAATTTTTCACATAGCTGCAATGCACTTATTTCTTCAGAATTGATTAACTCTAAGATATCTTTCTGCAGTGGAGATAAAGGTACTTTTGTTTCGCTCACCTCCACTACATTCTCAGCAAATAAATCTTCAAATGAAATTTGATTCATCTCATCTATTCCTTTCTAACAATGACTATGCAAAGCATAAATTGTTCGCTTATCCTATTAATACTAGCAAGCCTACTTAAAGTTTATATATATCGCCAGGTTACATTATTTAATTAATTTCCGCATTATTATGATTTTAGTATCATGTTTTTATTATACCGAATTTACGTTCTGGTATCTATTGCTGAATTCGTTATAAAGAAATGTACAACACCAGCCTAAGTATGCCATCACCCTATTTCTTTATAATTGTAGGAATACAAGAAAAGGGATTCTATTCAAAAAGAAATTTCATTCGTTATATATATAAACTCATTAAAATAACATAACTAATAGGATACAGGAACAATTTCTAAATCAGAAATGTTTTTGTATCTTATTTCAATAGTTCAATTTTGCACATGCTATACATTGTGCGATGAAATATCGTATGGTTACTATATTGATACTATAGCACTCAACTCATTGTAGAGTTTGTATATAGGTAACACTGGCACTTTTCCAAACAAGGGACCTACAGATTCTGACTCATCCTTAAAAACCTCAATATCACCATCAAATGATATTCCTTTATCTCCTACCGGCGTACCACCAACATTTTAACAAAAATATACGCTAAGTAAATTTCGACATAAAAAAACGTTGATTTTACTACTCTAAGCGACTTATTCGATCTCAAAAACGAGGGTGTTTGAGTCAAATGAAATTCACCCTAAAATGTGCGGCTACCCCATGCCCATCAACTTGAACTTTTGAAGCACCCCCATAATAAAAATCCCTAATGTAAATTAGGGATTTTTTGTGTATAAAGGGATATTTGTAATTTTATATTACATGAAATCCAATTAATAAAATTACAATGAGCGTGATAGAAAATACGCCCCACCATAAGCTATGAGTTTCTCCTTTTCTTCTTCTTGAAATAAGGATTTCCATTGACATAATAAGGATAAGCGCAAATATGCCTTTTATCATAGAAATAACTGGGAAGCCCTTAATGACTACCATTCCAACTCCTGAAGTTAACATAAGAACATAAAACGCACGTTGCGCCCACAATGTAAATTCTTGTTTTTTTAGCATGTAGCTCATAATAAATAAAATGATAAGAATTGCCCATGATCCCGCGTGAATTTGTAAAAAAGTTTGATACATTAAAGTTCACTCCCGTATGTATGTTGTTTTTTTGAAAATATGATTACTAAACCGGTAGATAGCATAGTTATGATGCCTCCTACTATGAAAGAGACCGCTCCTTGTGATGTAAATATCATTGTGAAAAATATAGGTCCAATGATTCTTCCTAAGCTGTCAAAGGAGAAGTTCAAACCAGAGATTGTACCGTGATCTGTTTTTACTTGCTTCGTTAAAAATGAAAGAGTACATGTTCGTACAAGTGCATTTCCAGCTGTAAAGATGGATAAGCAAATTCCAGCCCATAGTAAATTGGTTATAAAAGGGATTAAAAACAAACCTGTTGCAGAAATAACTTGTCCAATTATAATGTATCGTTTTTCATCTCCGTTACGAATATAGCGTATTAATCCGCCTTGTATGAATGCATCTACTAGGCCACTTGCTAAGAAAATGATTCCGACTTGAAACGGTGTAATATCAAATGCTTTTTTTCCGAATAATTGATATGTACTTTCTAATCCAGCTAATGCCATGGAAATAGTAAAAGTAATAAAAAGCAAACCAATTGATGCCGCTGGTAAACGAACAAACTTTTTAAATGAATTTTCCGCATCTTTTTCTTCTGTATTGTTTAAACTCTCTTTAAAAGTAAAGAATGTATATAGAAATAAAATGATAAGAAGATTGCTAGCAATTTGGAATGGAACAGCATTTCCAAAATGGCTTAGCATTCCACCGATTGCTGGACCGATAATAAAGCCCATTCCAATACATGCTCCCAGCATTCCTATATAACGATTACGCTCTGTTTCAGTTGTCATATCGACAATTGAAGCTGTTGCAGCGGTGTATAATGCACCTGCAAACAAACCATTAAGGCCTCTAGATATGTACAAACCTACTAAGTTATCAATAACTATCCCTGTTAAGAAAAAACTAATGGAATAGCCGAGTATACCAATTAACAGTACAGGACGCCGACCTATCCGATCAGAAATCTTTCCCCAAAATGGAGATGTTAGGAAAGATATAAGCGAATAAGAAGATAACAGCATACCTAAATGATGTGATGGTACACCTAAATTTGTAATTATTTCTGGTAGAACGGGGATAATCAGGTTCTGGTGCAAAAATAAAATGAAAGAGCATATAGCTCATATATTTCTAGCAGAATTCTATTTTATGCTGTAAGCCCAAACAATCGATGGATGAATTTTTTCTGATTTTGAACAGACTGATGCCGTAAATCAATCTGTTCTTTTTTAATCATATGCATAGCCTCTACACCACTCAATATAAAGGTTGCTGTTTTAAATGACTTCAATCCCAACATAGAACGTACACGTTTCTTGATAAAACGATGATCTTGTTCCACTATATTATTGAGATATTTCACTTGCCTAATTTGGATGCCTTCTGGCATCTTATTTTCTTCT
>NZ_KB895612.1:0-16180 GCF_000374885.1 Bacillus sp. 105MF
GTGGAAGCATGGTGACATGTGGAGCTGACGAATACTAATAGATCGAGGACTTAACCATATAATATGAAGCAAATGTTATCTAGTTTTGAGAGAATATAAAAAAACTTGTTGACTTTTCAAGTGAATAAGTTATAATAATCATTGTCTCAAATGAATAATGTCTGGTAATGATGGCAGAGAGGTCACACCCGTTCCCATACCGAACACGGAAGTTAAGCTCTCTAGCGCCGATGGTAGTTGGGACCTTGTCCCTGTGAGAGTAGGACGTTGCCAGGCTTTTATATCGTCGCGGGGTGGAGCAGTCCGGTAGCTCGTCGGGCTCATAACCCGAAGGTCGCAGGTTCAAATCCTGTCCCCGCAACCAATGGTCCCGTGGTGTAGTGGTTAACATGCCTGCCTGTCACGCAGGAGATCGCCGGTTCGACCCCGGTCGGGACCGCCATTTATACAAAGAAAAGAACGAAACAACTTGTTTCGTATTTTTTTATTTATTTTTAAGAAAACTTATAAAGACAGTCAATCTTACCCTTAGGACAACTCCTAAGGTCTTTTTTATATGTTCAAAATGAAACAAAGTGAAAAAATCTGTATAATAAAGAGCAGAGAATATTGTGAGTAAGGTAGGTGAAACCTTTGAATAAATATGAAATAACGACAACTTCTTCTAAAGAGACACAGAACTTATCAGAAAGGCTAGGACAACTTGTTAGAGAACAAGATGTACTTGTTTTAGAAGGCGATCTTGGTGCTGGCAAGACAACGTTTACGAAAGGTCTTGCAAAAGGCCTTGGTGTGAAACGAGTTGTAAATAGTCCGACATTCAATATTATTAAAGAGTACAAAGGGAGATTACCGCTATATCATATGGACGTGTATCGTTTAGCGGAAAGTGAAGAAGATTTAGGGTTTGATGAGTATTTTTATGGTGAAGGTATAACAGTAGTAGAATGGGCTCATTTAATTGAATCTTTTCTGCCAAATGAGAAATTAAAAATAAGCTTGTTCCATACAGGTGATGATACAAGAAAAATTGTGTTAGAGCCAAGTGGTGAACGCTATATTAGATTATGTGAGGAGCTATTACAAGATGAAAGTACTAGCAATTGATACTTCAAATTATGTAATGGGGATTTCTCTTATTGATGGAAATACTGTTGTCGGAGAAATCATTACGAATTTAACCAAAAATCATTCTGTACGCCTTATGCCGGCTGTAGAACAACTTCTGAAGGAATGTAATATAAAGCCGAAAGAGCTAGATAAAATCATCGTAGCGGCTGGTCCTGGATCTTATACAGGAGTTCGAATTGGTGTGACTGTTGCAAAAACATTAGCTTGGTCGTTGCAAATACCGATTGTCGGTGTGTCTAGCTTAGAAGTAGTGGCTGCGAATGGAGCGAATTTCCAAGGGGCTATTTGTCCATTGTTTGATGGACGTCGCGGACAAATTTATACGGGCTTGTATACATATAAAGAAGAGCAGTTATCTTCTGTAGAAGAGGATCGAATTATTCTTATTATTGATTGGTTACAGATGTTAAAAGATAAGGGGCAACCTGTTTTATTTATCGGCAATGATGTAGAACAACATAAAGAAACGATTGTAGAATATTTAGGAGATCGAGCTGTGTTTGCTTCTTTTACAAAGAACAACCCAAGACCAAGTGAGCTAGCATTTTTAGGATTACAAAAAGAGGAGCAAAGTGTGCATACATTTGTTCCGAGCTACCTCCGTTTAGCAGAAGCAGAAGCAAAATGGCTAGAAAGTCAAAAAAAATAGGGGTTATCAAAATGGATATTACATTTAGAAAGATGACGACTGATGATATTGCTCAAATTGTAGTAATTGAAGAAGCGTCATTCCCAACTCCTTGGACTGCTGATGCATTTTATCGTGAATTGACGATGAATGAATATGCACATTATGTCGTAATCGAAAAAGATGGTGTGGTAATTGGATACTGTGGATTGTGGATTATTATTGATGAATCACATATTACGAACATAGCCATTTTGCCAGAATATCGCGGTCAAAAACTTGGAGATGCTTTGCTGAAAGAAGTAATGGATCAGGTAAAAGAAATGGGAGCAAAAACGATGACACTTGAAGTACGAGTGTCAAATGAAGTAGCGAAACAGTTATACCGAAAGTATGGATTCCAAAATGGTGGGATTCGTAAACGATACTATACAGACAATTATGAAGATGGTCTTGTAATGTGGGTGAATATATAATGGAAAAAAATACGATTATACTTGGTATTGAAACGAGCTGTGATGAAACGGCTGTAGCGGTTGTTAAAAATGGAACAGAAATAGTGGCAAATATTGTTGCTTCACAGATTGAGAGCCATAAGCGTTTTGGCGGAGTTGTGCCGGAAATTGCATCTCGTCATCATGTAGAACAAATTACAGTTGTATTAGAAGAAGCATTAAAGGAAGCGAACATTACATTTGAAGATATTGATGCAATTGCTGTGACGGAAGGGCCAGGTTTAGTAGGGGCACTTTTAATTGGTGTAAATGCAGCTAAAGCAGTTGCCTTTGCTCATAATATTCCTCTTGTTGGTGTTCATCATATTGCTGGGCATATTTACGCGAATCGCTTAGTAAAAGAACTACAATTCCCTTTGTTGTCACTTGTTGTGTCTGGCGGGCATACAGAGCTTGTTTATATGAAAGAGCATGGTTCGTTTGAAGTAATTGGCGAAACGAGAGATGATGCGGCAGGAGAAGCATATGATAAAGTTGCACGTACATTATCTATGCCATATCCAGGTGGTCCTCATATTGACCGTCTTGCTCATGAAGGACAACCAACGATTGATTTACCACGTGCATGGTTAGAACCAGATTCGTATGATTTTAGCTTTAGTGGACTGAAATCAGCAGTTATCAACACTGTGCATAACGCAAAACAACGTGGAGAAGAAATCGCACCAGAAGATTTAGCAGCTAGCTTCCAAGCGAGTGTAATAGATGTACTAGTAACAAAAGCAGCACGTGCTGCAGAAGCGTATGATGTAAAACAAGTGCTTCTCGCTGGTGGCGTTGCAGCGAATAAAGGACTTCGTGCACGTTTAGAGGAAGAGTTTGCAAAAAAAGAAGAAATCGAGCTCATTATTCCACCGTTATCTTTATGCACAGATAATGCAGCAATGATTGCAGCAGCAGGAACTATTGCATATGAGCAAGGAAAACGTGCAACATTGGCTTTAAATGCAAATCCAGGATTAGATATTGAAGCATAGTTATACACATAATTAACCACAACTTGTGGATAAAACCCATATTATCTGTTGATAATATGGGTTTTATTGTGAATATTAAATGTGCATAATTTTTTTATGATTTGTGGATAATGTGGAAAAGTTATTTTTGTGTTTATATGATAAAGGTGGATATGTGCATAAGATTGTGGATAACACTATTGAGGTCAGACCTTCGACCATAATTTTTTGTATTGAAAAATAAACAAGGTAGTTGAATGGCTTTCAACTACCTTGTTTTTATCATATAAATATATAAGGGTTATACGTGTAACTCTTCCCATTCCGCCATAAACTGCTCTAATTTTTCTTGTTTTGTTTGCTTTGCTGTTGTAATCTCACTAGCTCGTTCGTAGTCAGCATATACTTCAGGCAGACAAAGCTCCTCTTCTAATTGTTCAATTTCTTCTTCTAAATTTGCAATGTTTTGTTCAATTTCTTCAATCTTTCGGATGCGTTGGCGTTCTGACTTCTTACGTTCTTTTTCTTCAAGGTAATTTAATTTTTCTTGAGCGATAGTTTTTTGGACTGGTGCATCCTCTTCTTGTTGTTCAAATTCCGCACGTTCAATCATTTCATTTTTCTTTTCAATATAGTAGTCATAGTCACCTAAATATTCTTGTGCACCACCTGTTGACAACTCAACAACTGTAGTTGTGACACGGTTAATGAAATAGCGATCATGGGAAACGAATAAAAGAGTCCCAGGATAATCAATTAAGGCATTTTCTAAAATCTCTTTACTATTTAAATCGAGATGGTTTGTTGGCTCATCGAGAATCAGTAAATTAGATTTTTGCATCATCAATTTTGCTAGAGCTAATCGTGCTTTTTGACCACCACTTAAGGAAGATACTGGCTTTAATACATCGTCCCCTGTGAATAAAAAGTTACCGAGTATCGTGCGAATTTCTTTTTCTGACTCTAGCGGATAATCATCCCATAGTTCGTTTAAAACACGCTTAGATGATGTTAAGTTTGCCTGTTCTTGATCATAATATCCAATAGATACATTTGAACCGAAAGAAACTTCACCGCTTAACGTCTTTAATTTATTCACAATTGATTTTAATAATGTAGATTTCCCAATACCATTTGGACCAACTAGTGCGACACTATCACCGCGGGTTAAGCGCATATTTACATGTTCAATAATCGGTTCTTTGTCATATCCAATTGAAACATCCTTTATTTGTAATACATCGTTTCCGCTTTGTTTTTCGATATCAAAGTGGAAGGATGCTGATTTAGAATCACCTAATGGTCTAGTTAGTAATTCCATTCTGTCTAACTGCTTCCGACGACTTTGTGCACGTTTTGTTGTAGATGCACGGGCAATGTTCTTTTGGACAAAGTCTTCTAGTTTAGCAATTTCCTCTTGTTGTTTCTCATAACGCTTCATTTCCTGCTCATGTAGTGCAGCTTTTAAATCTAAATATTTACTGTAGTTACCAACATATCGTCTGCTTTCTTTATTAGAAATTTCATATACTTGTGTAACAAGCTTGTCTAAAAAGTAGCGATCGTGGGAAACGATTAAAATAGCTCCAGGATAGCCTTGTAAATATTGTTCAAGCCATGTTAATGTATCGATATCTAAATGGTTTGTTGGTTCGTCCAAGATGAGTAAGTCTGGTTTTGTTAGCAGTAGTTTCCCAAGAGCAAGTCTTGTTTTCTGTCCACCACTTAACGTAGAAATCGTTGTTTGGTGTGTTTCAACCGGAAAACCAAGTCCACTTAAAATGGAGCGGATATCAGCTTCATATTGATAACCACCTTGATCTTTGTAGTCTAACTGTAATTGATCATAATCAGCGAGTAATTTTTCGTACGTAGCAGCATTTGAAAAGTTCTCTTCCTTACCCATGTCTAGCTCTAACCTTCGAAGCTTCTTTTCCATTTGCTGCAGATGAGTAAAGACAGTAAGCATTTCATCCCAAATTGTTAAAGAAGTTTCTAAACCAGTATTTTGGGCCAAGTATCCAATTGAAACATCTTTTGGTTTTATAATTTCTCCACCATCGTGAGATAATTCACCGGCAATTATTTTTAATAATGTAGATTTTCCAGCACCATTTCGACCAACTAGTGCAATGCGATCTTTTGTTTGAACTTCCAATTTAATGTTTGCAAGAATTGTTTCAGCACCGTATAATTTTGAAAGCCCATTCACTTGTAATAAAATCAATGTTTTCACCTCAAATAATTTCTTAACTTTGCCATGTTTATATTTCTCAATCATACTAAAAATAGTGTATAGTTTAAAATAAGAGAGAAGTCTTCTCTCTATTATACAAGGAAAGTCATAAGTGCTAAACTTCTGTATTTGTTTTAAATCTGTGAACAAAGATAGGAAGAGAGGAGAGGTTATATGGATCAGCAAAAGATTCCACAGGCCACTGCCAAACGATTGCCTCTATACTATCGATTTATCCAAAACTTATCTCTTTCTGGTAAGCAGCGTGTTTCATCGGCTGAATTGAGTGAAGCTGTAAAGGTAGATTCAGCAACAATTCGGAGAGATTTTTCATATTTTGGAGCGTTAGGGAAAAAGGGATATGGATATAATGTGAATTATTTACTATCATTCTTCCGAGAAACGCTTGATCAAGATGATATAACACGTGTAGCACTTATTGGAGTGGGTAATTTAGGGACCGCTTTCTTACATTACAATTTCACCAAAAATAATAATACAAAGATTGAAATGGCATTTGATGTCAATGAAGAGAAAGTTGGAAAAGAAATCGGAGGAATTCCTGTATATCATTTAGATGAATTAGAAGAGCGTTTAACAAATGATATACAAGTGGCAATATTAACAGTACCTGCTACTGTTGCACAGGCTGTAGCAGATCGATTGGCCGAAACAAATATACACGGAATTTTAAATTTTACACCAGCACGATTAAATGTTTCAGAAAATATAAGAATTCACCATATTGATTTAGCTGTAGAATTACAAACACTCGTTTATTTTTTGAAAAATTATCCACAATAAAACGCAGAGGAAATCCCTCTGCGTTTTATTGTTGCTTTTTCTTTGTAAATTTGACTAAGATAAGTCGAAGTGCCAAATTAAAATCAATTGTTGCCATAGCAGCAAACAGCAGTGTCCCAAAGTTCCAAATTGTATCTGTAACGTTCGTAATTGCGAAACGTGTAAATACACAACCAAGAAGGAAATACAGTGCTGCCATGAACAATGGTGAGTTCCTCATATTTAAAATCCTCCGATAAATCCTTGCATTTTTTCTGCTTCTTTAATCATTTCTTGTATTTGTTCGTTACTTACTAGTACTTGGGCTATTGCAACTAATGTATTCATCGCAACATGTGCCATAATAGGAACGATAATTCGCTTTGTTTTTACATATAAAAAGGCGAATACAAGCCCCATGGAAGTGTATACCAATAAGTGTGTAAAATCAAAGTGAATTGCTGCAAATACAAGTGAGCTAATAATAGCAGCGATAAAGAAGTTGAATTTCTTATATAATGTACCAAATAAAATTTTTCTAAAGACAATTTCCTCTAAAATAGGCCCTATTATTGATATAACAATAAGGAACCATGGGGTGGTCCGTGCTATTTCCATCAAGCGAGCTGTGTTCTCAGATCCAGGTTTAATGCCCAATAAACGCATTTCGATTGTGCCTGCAATTGTTTGAGAAAAGAAAGCTAAAAAGAAACCGATAAAGATCCAACCGATTGTGGCAGGAATACTGGCGCGTTTTGTATCGAAACGACTTTCGCGAATATCTGTTCGAAGTAGTAAAAGTACAATACATAATGCAATGAAAAAGCTAATAATTGCCCAGTGACCAGTCAGTAGCTGCATTTTTTCTTCTCTGGTGAACCCCCTATTATCATATAGTCCGGTTTTCAAAAGAAGCGGTAATCCAACAATACCTGATAATTGCATAAGAATGTATGTAACTATAATCCACCAATATTGTTTTTTCAAATTGGTTAACCATCCTTTCTAACTCTAGTTTATGAGATAAGGCGGGATAACATGTAAACATCCAGCCGGGGATACGTAATAACCATTCATATTATTATTTTTTTGTAAATCTTTCTTTGAAAATGAAATAGGAGACAGGAAAAAGCTGTACCTATAGAGAAAACAACTTATGGCATCTTCCATATTGTAACATACGATAAGTGAAAACGCCGATTCATATATATAAGGCTTTCGCGAGAATGGTTGCAGCGATAACAGAATGATTTTTCTTAGGAAGTTATATAAAAAAAGTTTATATAGCAATTTGCGAAAAAATTATGATTTTTTTACTTGCAAAAGAAAATTAGATTATTTATTATTATAAGTGTGTTAGCACTCGAGGTCGTTGAGTGCTAATGAAGAAAATTTACATAGAAAAATGAGGAGGTTATTGTTCATGCTAAAGCCATTAGGTGATCGCGTTGTAATTGAGCTTGTTCAAGCAGAAGAAAAAACAGCAAGTGGTATTGTATTACCAGACACTGCAAAAGAAAAACCACAAGAGGGTAAAGTTATTGCAGTAGGTACTGGTCGAGTGCTTGAAAATGGTGAGCGTGTTGCTTTAGAGGTAGCAGCAGGTGATCTTATCATCTTCTCAAAATATGCAGGTACTGAAGTGAAATATGAAGGTACAGACTACTTGATTTTACGTGAAAGTGACATTTTAGCAATTATCGGTTAATTATATACATTTTAAAAATCCAAGGGGGTCAATTATTATGGCAAAAGATATTAAATTTAGTGAAGAAGCACGTCGTTCGATGCTTCGCGGTGTCGACACTCTTGCAAACGCAGTAAAAGTAACGCTTGGACCAAAAGGTCGTAACGTTGTACTTGAGAAAAAATTCGGTTCACCACTTATTACAAATGATGGTGTAACAATTGCGAAAGAAATCGAATTAGAAGATGCTTTCGAAAACATGGGTGCAAAATTAGTAGCAGAAGTTGCTAGCAAAACAAATGACGTAGCTGGTGACGGAACAACAACTGCAACTGTATTAGCACAAGCTATGATTCGTGAAGGTTTAAAAAACGTAACAGCTGGCGCGAACCCAATGGGTCTTCGTAAAGGTATCGAAAAAGCGGTTGTTACAGCAATTGAAGAATTAAAAACAATTTCTAAACCAATCGAAGGTAAATCTTCTATCGCACAAGTAGCTGCTATTTCATCAGCTGACGAAGAAGTAGGTCAATTAATTGCAGAAGCAATGGAGCGCGTTGGTAACGACGGCGTTATTACTTTAGAAGAATCTAAAGGATTCACAACAGAATTAGATGTAGTAGAAGGTATGCAATTTGATCGTGGATATGCATCTCCTTACATGATTACTGATTCTGACAAAATGGAAGCAGTACTTGATAACCCATATATCTTAATCACTGACAAAAAGATTTCTAACATTCAAGAAATCTTACCAGTGTTAGAGCAAGTGGTACAACAAGGTAAACCACTTCTTATCATTGCAGAAGATGTAGAAGGTGAAGCATTAGCTACATTAGTAGTGAACAAACTTCGTGGTACATTCAATGTAGTAGCTGTTAAAGCTCCTGGATTTGGTGACCGTCGTAAAGCAATGCTAGAAGATATCGCGATCTTAACTGGCGGTGAAGTGATCACTGAAGAATTAGGACGCGACTTAAAATCAGCTACAGTTGCATCTTTAGGACGCGCTGGCAAAGTTGTTGTAACGAAAGAAAACACAACTGTAGTTGAAGGTGTAGGTAACACAGAACAAATCGAAGCTCGCATCGGTCAAATCCGTGCACAATTAGAAGAAACAACTTCTGAATTCGATCGTGAAAAATTACAAGAGCGTCTTGCTAAACTTGCAGGAGGCGTAGCAGTAATTAAAGTAGGTGCAGCAACTGAAACTGAGTTAAAAGAGCGCAAACTTCGCATTGAAGATGCACTTAACTCAACTCGTGCAGCAGTAGAAGAAGGTATTGTTGCAGGTGGTGGTACTTCACTTATGAACGTATACACTAAAGTAGCTTCTATTTCAGCTGAAGGTGACGAAGCAACAGGTATCAACATTGTACTTCGTGCATTAGAAGAGCCAGTTCGTCAAATCGCAATCAACGCTGGTCTAGAAGGATCCGTTGTTGTAGAACGCTTAAAAGGCGAAAAAGTAGGCGTTGGTTTCAACGCAGCAACTGGCGAATGGGTAAACATGCTTGAGTCTGGTATCGTAGACCCAGCAAAAGTAACTCGTTCTGCACTTCAAAACGCGGCATCTGTTGCAGCTATGTTCTTAACAACTGAAGCTGTAGTTGCTGACAAGCCAGAACCAAATGCACCAGCAATGCCTGACATGGGCGGCATGGGCATGGGCGGTATGGGCGGAATGATGTAATTTCATTCGCCAAAGAAACATTCATCTCTATATAGGGGTGAATGTTTTTTGTTATGGGACAAAAAAATATAGGAATAAAGGTTTCTTGGGATAAAGAAAATAATTTCTGTAGAATTTTGTCGCTTTCTCTCTTGACCGTATTGATACTTCATTGTTAGAATCTAGGAAGATAATATAAAACAATCCTTCATATATCCTCAATGATATGGTTTGAGAGTCTCTACCGGGTTACCGTAAACAACCTGACTATGAAGGCAGTGTGTCTTATATTTATAAAGAGCGGGATACTATCTTTATAAAGCCAGACCTCTGCCTTTTCTTTGTTATGAGACTGAGGGCGGAGGACTGGCTTTTTTTATTATATTGGTAATGCTTTTTGCCAAATTGGTGAAAATATTTATATACAGAACTAACGTTGGGGTGATTATTTTGAAGAAACAGCACGATACAATTATCGTTTTAGATTTTGGGAGTCAGTACAATCAGTTAATTGCACGTCGAATTCGTGAGTTCGGTGTATACAGTGAACTTCATCCACATACAATTACTGCAGAAGAAATTAAAGCAATGAATCCAAAAGGGATTATTTTCTCTGGTGGACCGAATAGTGTATATGGTGAAAATGCATTCCACTGTGATGAAAAAATCTTTGAATTAGGATTACCTATTTTTGGTATTTGTTACGGTATGCAGCTTATGACAAAACACTTTGGTGGAAAAGTAGAACGTGCAAACCATCGTGAGTACGGAAAAGCAGTTCTTAAAGTAGAGAACGGATCAAAATTATATGCGAACCTTCCAGAAGAGCAAATTGTATGGATGAGTCATGGTGACTTAGTAACTGGTTTACCAGAAGGATTCGTAGTAGATGCAACAAGTGAGTCTTGTCCAATTGCTGGTATGAGCAATGAAGCAAAAAACTTATACGGTGTACAATTCCATCCAGAAGTACGTCATTCTGAGCACGGTAATGATTTAATCAAAAACTTCGTATTCGGCGTATGTGGCTGTTCTGAAGGGTGGAACATGGAGAACTTTATTGAAGTAGAATTAGAAAAAATCCGTGAAACTGTTGGCGATAAAAAAGTACTATGCGCACTTAGTGGTGGTGTAGACTCTTCTGTTGTAGCAGTATTAATCCATAAAGCAATCGGTGACCAATTAACATGTATTTTCGTTGACCATGGTTTACTTCGTAAAGGTGAAGCGGAAGGTGTTATGAAAACATTTAGCGAAGGCTTCCACATGAACGTTATTAAAGTGGATGCAAAAGAACGCTTCATGAACAAGTTAAAAGGTGTAGAAGATCCAGAACAAAAACGCAAAATCATTGGTAATGAATTTATTTACGTATTTGATGATGAAGCTTCTAGATTAGAAGGAATGGACTTCTTAGCACAAGGTACACTGTACACAGATATTGTTGAAAGTGGTACAGCAACTGCACAAACAATTAAATCTCACCATAACGTTGGTGGACTTCCAGAAGATATGCAGTTCAAATTAATTGAGCCTTTAAACACTCTATTTAAGGATGAAGTACGTGTATTAGGATCAGAACTAGGAATTCCTGATGAAATCGTATGGCGTCAACCGTTCCCGGGTCCAGGACTTGGTATCCGTGTATTAGGCGAAATCACAGAAGAAAAATTAGAAATCGTTCGTGAATCCGATGCGATTTTACGTGAGGAAATCCAAAAAGCTGGCTTGGATCGTGAAATTTGGCAATACTTCACTGCACTTCCTGGCATGCGTAGCGTAGGTGTTATGGGTGACGAGCGTACTTACGATTACACAGTAGGTATCCGTGCAGTAACATCAATCGATGGTATGACAGCAGATTGGGCACGTATCCCTTGGGATGTATTAGAGAAAATCTCTGTACGTATCGTAAACGAAGTAAAACACGTTAACCGTATCGTGTATGATGTAACGAGTAAGCCACCAGCAACAATTGAGTGGGAATAGAATAGGTTTATTCGTTTAAAAGAAGACCCATCTATGATTTTATGCATAGATGGGTCTTTTTTGTTGTTTATACGAACGAAAAATAAAAATTATATAAAAATGTTCGTTTTTAAATTGACATACACCTATATGTGAGTTAATATGAGTATGTAATTGATACGAAAAAATGAATATTACAGCCGTCGTATAATATCGGGGATATGGCCCGAAAGTTTCTACCTAGCTACCGTAAATGGCTTGACTACGAGGCGTTTTTATAAAGGTAAGGGGAAATCTTCCTTTATTTACAGAACGCTTCCATGTATATGCAATGGAAGCCTTTTTTATTTTTATAGATAAAAGAGGGCTAGGGAGGGTTACGACGAGTAATCATATAACGGGGGAAACGTAGAATGAAACGTTATTTTCAGTTCGATGAGCTCGGTACAAATTATAAAACAGAGTTCATTGCAGGGTTAACGACATTTTTATCTATGGCTTATGTACTATTTGTCAATCCTGCTACACTGTCACTGGGAAACATTAAAGGGTTACCAGCAGGAACCGGAATGGATCCGGGAGCGGTCTTTGTTGCCACTGCATTAGCGGCTGCAATTGGGTCACTGATTATGGGGATTTTCGCAAAATATCCAATTGCCTTAGCGCCAGGAATGGGAATCAATGCATTCTTTGCTTATACAGCGGTGTTAACGATGGGGATTCCGTGGCAAACAGCGATTGCCGGAACTTTAATGTCAGGTATTATCTTTATTATTCTTACTGCTTCTGGTATTCGCGAAAAAATTATTAATGCCATTCCATTAGAGTTGAAGTTTGCAGTAGCAGCAGGAATTGGTTTGTTTATCGCCTTTCTTGGTTTTCAAAATGCAGGAATTATTGTGAAGAATGATGCGGTTCTTGTTGGATTGGGGGATTTAACAAAGGGCACAACATTACTTGCGATTTTCGGTGTAGTGATTACAATCATTCTAATGATTAAAAAAATAAACGGTGCTGTTTTCTACGGAATGATTCTTACAGCGATCCTTGGAGTAGCAACAGGATTAATTGATACACCAAAAGCTGTCGTTGGTGCAATTCCTAGTTTAGAACCTACGTTCGGTGTGGCGTTCCAGCACTTCGGAGATATCTTCACTGTTCAAATGGGAATTGTTATTATAACGTTCTTCTTCATTGATTTCTTTGATACAGCGGGTACACTTGTAGCAGTTGCGAATCAAGCTGGGTTAATGAAGAACAATAAATTACCACGTGCGGGAAAAGCATTATTTGCAGATGCAATTGCAACTGTAATTGGTGCGATTCTTGGGACATCTACGACAACGTCTTACATTGAATCGTCTGCAGGGGTAGCAGCAGGAGGGCGTTCAGGATTTACAGCAGTTGTAACAGCCGGATTTTTCTTGTTAGCACTTTTCTTTTCACCATTATTAAGTGTTGTGACAGCGTCTGTAACGGCACCGGCTTTAATTATTGTAGGGATTTTGATGGTTTCGTCTCTAGGAGAAATTGATTGGAAGAAATTCGAGATTGCAGTACCAGCATTCTTTACGATTATTTCTATGCCACTTACGTATAGTATTGCAACAGGAATAGCAATTGGATTTATCTTCTATCCAATTACAATGGTTGTAAGTGGTCGTCGTAAAGAAATTCATCCAATTATGTATGTAATGGGAGTTTTATTCGTACTATATTTTATCTACGTTCGTAAATAAAGGGGTTTTTGAAAGGTCTAGACTAAGGGGAGTCTAGACCTTTTTTGCGTCTTCAGAAAATCTTAAGGATTTCGTTCCGTTTTTCTTCAGAAGTTTTCTTATAATAGAAGTTAGGGAATGAAAAAGCTATGGGGGAGATATTGTGGGACACGAAACAATACTGGTTGTAGATGATGAAAAAGAAATTCGGGATTTAATTACGATTTATTTAAAGAATGAAGGATATAAGGTGCTACAGGCAGAGGATGGAGCAGAGGGTTTATATATATTAGAGAAAAATGAAGTGCATTTAGTTGTATTGGATATTATGATGCCGAAAATTGATGGTATTCATATGTGTATGAAAATAAGAGAAGCGAAAGAGATGCCAATTATTATGTTGTCTGCGAAAACGCAAGATATGGATAAAATTTTAGGGCTAACAACAGGAGCGGACGATTATGTAACGAAACCTTTCAATCCGTTAGAATTGATAGCGAGAATAAAATCGCAGCTTCGTCGATATATGAAAATGAATGGATTTATTGTCCAAAATGAGAATGAAATTGAAATCGGGAATATGAAAATAAACGTTTCAACCCACAAAGTTGTTGTAGAAAATGAAGAAGTGAAACTAACTCCGAGGGAATTTTCGATTTTGGAGTTACTAGCTCGTAATCCAGAGATGGTCTTTAGTGCAGAACAAATTTATGAAAAGGTTTGGAATGAACGATCTTTCCAATCTGATAATACCGTCATGGTGCATATTCGAAAAATACGTGAGAAGACTGAAGAGAATCCGAGAAAGCCAATATATATAAAAACAGTATGGGGAGTGGGATATAAGATTGAGAAAGATAATTAAAAACATATTTAGGCCAATTGGTTGGATGAATCGAACTTTTAAAAAAATAATATATAAAGTAATAAGGGGAGTACAAAAGAGTTTACGTGTACAACTGATAACTACGTTTGCTTTCTGTATTTTGTTGGGTGTAATAGGAGTGTGGACATCATCTCCGTTTTTTCAAGGAATAAATACATACTCTGTAATTGATTATTCATCTGGTATGCGAGGAATTGATGCAACTGCTGAAAGACTTGCCGAGGTTATTACAAGAGAAGGTGCTGATGTTAACGTCCAAGAAGTTTTTGAACGTCCGGAGTATCAAGGTGAATTAAAAGTGTTAATTGTAGATGAGAATGGAAAAGTTATATATAAGACAAAAGATGCTCAGGAAGAACAAGTTAATCTTCATAGTACTATTCGTAATATAATGAGTTTCAAAATAAATCGCTCTCAATATGAATATCAAAAAAATGTAATAGATAATGAAATCGAAAGAGAGCGTAAAGAATTTACGACTTTTTATCCTTTAACAATTCAAGAGAAAAATATGTATATGATCGCAAGCGGTATACCGCAAGGGAATATTAGAGTAGTGCAGAATGATGGGCCGTTTCCATTTTTGATTGGCTTTGTTATTTTTTTATTTTCTTTCTTTTATATAACTAAAAGAAAGATGAGGCAAGTTGAGGCGATGGCGGAAGGTGTAAAAGAAATCGCAAAAGGTAACCTGCAATATAGAATTCCGCAGAAGGGGCAAGATGAATTAAGTTTGCTAGCTGTGAATATGAATCAGATGGCAAAAGAATTATTTTCCAACATAGAAAAAGAAAGAAGAATAGAGAAGCAAAAGAATGAATTGATTACAAATGTATCTCATGACTTGCGAACGCCACTTACATCTATTATGGGTTATTTGCGTTTATTACAGGATTCAAAATATGAAAGTAAAGAACAGCACAATGAATATGTGAGAATTGCTTTCTCGAAATCTGAGCAGTTAAAGAATTTAATAGAAGATTTATTTGAGTATACAAAGTTAACAAATGAAAAGATGGTATTAGAAAAGCAAGAAGTGTGTATAACCGAACTTCTGGAGCAATTAATAGAAGAGCTAGTACCACAGGCTGAAGAAGAAGGACTTATACTCGTGAAGCAGTTTCCTAAAGAACGTGTGTATGCTGCGATTGATTCAGAGAAGATGGTCCGTGTATTTGAGAATCTATTAATGAATGCTATTAAATATAGTAAAGATGATGGAGAGATTAAGGTTTCCCTTCAAAGACAACGCCGGAATATACAAATTACGGTTGCGAACCATAGTGAAGAGTTTACAAAGGAAGAGTTAGGGAACTTGTTTGAACGCTTCTATAAGAAAGATCAATCTAGAAGTAGAGTAACGGAAGGATCGGGACTCGGATTAGCAATTGCTAAAAGTATTGTTGAATTACAAGGGGGAGAAATTCGAGCAGAATATGAGGATGGAATTATTCAGTTTATCGTTTCACTACCAATTATAGAAGAAAAGTAAATAAAGAGAGAGTTATGGAAGAGGAAGGCTTGTTTATAAGGAATAAGCCTTCTTTATATTTTTTAGAAAAACATATTGACGTTTATATAAATGAAGTGTAATATTATATGAGTCGCCGATAGCAACAACACAAAACGCGACAAATGAAATGAAAAAACTTAGTTGGCATTGAAACATGAAAGTGTTAGCATAAGGGAGTCGCGAATGAGCGGCAAACAAGTTCTTTGAAAACTGAACGAAACAAACAACGTGAAACGTCAATTTTTATTTTAGATGCTAGACAAACTAACTTTATTGGAGAGTTTGATCCTGGCTCAGGATGAACGCTGGCGGCGTGCCTAATACATGCAAGTCGAGCGAATGGATTAAGAGCTTGCTCTTATGAAGTTAGCGGCGGACGGGTGAGTAACACGTGGGTAACCTGCCCATAAGACTGGGATAACTCCGGGAAACCGGGGCTAATACCGGATAACATTTTGCACCGCATGGTGCGAAATTCAAAGGCGGC
>NZ_KB895613.1:0-15358 GCF_000374885.1 Bacillus sp. 105MF
CCTGAAAGATGATCAGGTTGATAGGTTCGAGGTGGAAGCATGGTGACATGTGGAGCTGACGAATACTAATAGATCGAGGACTTAACCATATAATATGAAGCAAATGTTATCTAGTTTTGAAGGAATATACCTTCAATAGTTTGGTGATGATGGCAGAGAGGTCACACCCGTTCCCATACCGAACACGGAAGTTAAGCTCTCTAGCGCCGATGGTAGTTGGGACCTTGTCCCTGTGAGAGTAGGACGTCGCCAAGCAATTAAAGCACGAGTCATTTGACTCGTGCTTTTTTATTTCCTAAGAAATAGGGAATTGTTGACCTAGTAAAAACAGTAAAACATAGTAAGGGATTTTCTTTGTAGAGATTCCTAAAAATTGATAAATAAATGGGTAATCTTCGGAGGCATAGCTTCCTAATAAGTCGTACCACCAGTCGGTCTCGTAGCGAGAAATCATGCTTAAATTGTAGAGCAATAAATAATGTATGAGTGGTTCTGGTAAGAATAATTTACAACTTCTTACGTCTTTAGTTATTGGCAAATAGTAAGTGCTGGTATTGCAATCAAAAGATAAAGGTGTACTGTACAAAGGGTTCCATGTTTTAGTGGAAGCTGAGAATAGTAGATCAGATTCAAAGGTTTCACTTGGTGTGTACTGTATACTGAGATGTTTACAAGATGTTTCTATGTAACGAGAAAAACGCTCTTTCGTCATATGTAGACGATCAAGTATGTTGGAAGAAAATGAAATATGATGTTCGTCTACCGTATGAACCTTATATAACATTTTCTCTTTTTGACTATACTGGAATAAGGTTTCTAATTCGGGGATTTTCCCCATTAGTTCTAACATAATAAATTTCTCGGCCTCCAAGTGTTTCATGTGAAACATCCGTTCTGCAACATGGGTGAATAATCCATTCTTCTGCACTTTAACCTCATCCTCTAAAAACTGATATCCTTGTTTTTTTCGTTTACGTGTTGTTACTCCATGTGCCAAAACTGTTGTTGTTTCTGGATAGTTAGGATCAACAGTTAATAAGCACGCTTTTAAAAGTTGACTCATTCCATAAAATAACAGCATAGGTTGGATTGAAAAAGGTGCAGTTTTACATAATTCATAATAACTTTTTCCGTGCTCTAAGTAATAAATAAAAGGGTAACAATTTTCGAAGCTTTTTTTTTCAGCGTTTTCAATAGGTAATTTTTCATAACAGCGGGCAAGATAACGCTGTACATGTTGGGATGAAAAAAAGAAACTTAATTGCTGCCAAGTATGAGATGTATGATGCATATATTACGCTCCTTTTATTATCTAAAAATTCTAACATTTACGCACTTTCTTGACAGTATTTTAACCAATTGTTAAGCTACTAATAATAATTTCTGGTATCATGGGGGGAACAATTATGTGGGAATCTAAATTTGTTAAAGAAGGTTTGACATTCGATGATGTATTACTTGTACCAGCGAAGTCGGATGTATTGCCAAGAGAAGTAAGTGTTAAGACAGTTCTATCTGAAAGCTTGCAGTTAAACATTCCCTTAATTAGCGCAGGAATGGATACAGTAACAGAAGCTGATATGGCTATTGCAATGGCACGTCAAGGTGGTTTAGGAGTTATTCATAAGAATATGTCTATCGAGCAACAAGCTGAGCAGGTTGATAAAGTAAAACGCTCTGAAAGCGGCGTTATTTCAGATCCTTTCTTTTTAACTCCAGATCATCAAGTATATGATGCAGAGCATCTTATGGGAAAATATCGTATCTCAGGTGTACCAATTGTAAATAACTTAGAAGAGCAAAAATTAGTTGGTATTATTACAAACCGTGATATGCGTTTTATTCAAGACTACTCTATTAAAATTTCCGATGTAATGACAAAAGAAAAGTTGATTACAGCTCCAGTTGGCACTACGCTAGAAGAAGCTGAAAAGATCCTACAGAAATATAAAATTGAAAAGCTCCCTCTTGTTGATAATAACGGTGTATTACAAGGGCTTATCACAATTAAAGATATTGAAAAAGTAATTGAGTTTCCAAACTCAGCAAAAGACAAGCAAGGTCGTTTGTTAGTTGGAGCAGCAGTTGGTGTAACTGCAGACGCTATTCTTCGTATTGATGCATTAGTAAAAGCAAACGTAGACGTAATTGTACTTGATACAGCTCATGGACATTCTCAAGGTGTTATGGAGAAGGTGAAAGAAGTTCGTGCGAAGTACCCAACACTAAATATTATTGCAGGTAACGTTGCCACAGCTGAAGCGACACGCGCATTAATTGAAGCAGGTGCAAATGTTATCAAAGTTGGTATTGGACCAGGTTCTATTTGTACAACACGCGTTGTAGCTGGTGTTGGTGTACCACAATTAACAGCTGTATATGATTGTGCGACAGAAGCTCGTAAGCACGGTATTCCAGTCATTGCTGATGGTGGTATTAAATACTCTGGTGATATGGTAAAAGCTTTAGCAGCAGGAGCACACGTTGTAATGCTTGGTAGTATGTTTGCTGGTGTAGCTGAAAGTCCAGGAGAAACTGAAATTTACCAAGGTCGCCAATTTAAAGTGTATCGTGGTATGGGTTCTGTTGGAGCAATGGAAAAAGGAAGTAAAGATCGTTACTTCCAAGAAGGTAATAAAAAACTTGTTCCAGAAGGTATCGAAGGCCGTGTGCCATATAAAGGGCCTTTAGCTGATACAGTTCACCAATTAGTTGGTGGTTTACGTGCAGGTATGGGGTATTGCGGAGCAAATGACTTAGAATTCTTACGTGAGAATGCACAATTTATTCGTATGTCAGGTGCTGGTTTACGTGAAAGTCACCCACATCACGTACAAATTACAAAAGAGGCACCAAATTACTCTTTATAATGTCTTATATGTAAATAGATGGAGATTTGATATCTCTGTCTATTTTTTTTTGATTATGTTAGAATAACGGTTATGTGAGTACAAAGATATTGGGGGTAACAAAAGTGAAAGGTATGTTTTGCAAGCGATTTATTGCAATGGTAACAGTGCTTACACTATTTTGTAGCATGTTTGTTACATATGGTAGTGCATCGGCAGAAACAGGTGCTGCTTTAAATGTTGAAGCAGGAGCAGCAATTTTAGTAGAAGCAGATTCTGGAAAAATTTTATATCAAAAAAATGCAGATGAATTATTAGCGATTGCTAGTATGACAAAAATGATGAGTGAATACTTAGTTAATGAAGCGGTGGCTAAAGGAAAACTTAAGTGGGACCAAAAGGTAAAAGTTTCTGAATACGCACATATGATTTCACAAGATCGCTCATTATCAAACGTTCCATTAGAAAATGGTGGCTCTTACACGGTAAAAGAGCTATATGAAGCGATGGCAATTTATTCTGCAAACGGAGCAACAATTGCTTTAGCTGAAGCAATTGCAGGTAAAGAAGCAGATTTCGTAAAAATGATGAATGATAAAGCAAAAGAGCTTGGATTGAAGAATTATAAATTCGTAAACTCTACTGGCTTAACAAATCATGATTTAAAAGGACAACAACCTGAAGGTACAACTCCAGACGAGGAAAATAAAATGTCTGCTAGAGATTGTGCAATTTTAGCACAACATCTTATTCAAGATTTTCCAAAAGTATTAGAAACAGCTAAAATTCCGAAAAAAGTATTCCAAGAAGGTGGAAAATACCCTGTTAAAATGGATAACTGGAATTGGATGCTAAAAGGATTAGTTAAGGAATATGAAGGTGTAGATGGTTTGAAAACAGGATCTACTCCAGAAGCTGGAGATTGTTTTACAGGTACAGCTGAAAGAAATGGTATGCGTTTAATTTCTGTCGTTATTAAAACAAATTCTCATACAGCACGTTTTGACGAAACAAAGAAATTGTTTGATTACGGTTTTACAAACTTTGAAGTGAAAAAGGTATATCCAAAAGGATCTGCGGTAAAAGGACATGAAACTGTACGAGTAGAAAATGCGAAAGATAAAGATGTAACAATTCAGACTAAACAAGCAATTGCGCTTCCGATGTTAAAAGGAAGTAAAGACGTCTATAAAACAGAATTTAAAGACGTAAGTAAAGATAAAGAAGCACCAATTAAAAAAGGTACAACACTTGGTCAAATGATTATATCACCTAAAGATAATAATGATCCTGGATTCCTATCAGGTAAATCATTACAAGTAGATCTTATTACAAAATCAGAAGTAGAAAAGGCAAACTGGTTTGTACGTTCTATGCGTGGTATCGGTTCTTTCTTTAGTGGTATTTGGAACAGTGCTGTTGATACAGTAAAAGGTTGGTTTTAAGAGCTCCTCGTTGTAGGAGCTTTTTTTATTCCTATTTTTCATACCGACTTTATGAAAAAGTAGTGGACAAGCCTCTAATAGTTAGTGGTAGAATGTAAGAGTATTCTCAATTTTCGCCGTTAATGGGGAAAAGCAATTCACCTAGGGAGGTTTTTGTACATGACAAATGTAACAGGGACAGAACGTGTAAAACGTGGAATGGCAGAAATGCAAAAAGGCGGCGTTATCATGGACGTAGTTAACGCTGAGCAAGCAAGAATTGCAGAGGAAGCGGGCGCAGTTGCTGTTATGGCACTAGAGCGCGTTCCTGCAGATATTCGTGCAGCAGGTGGCGTTGCACGTATGGCAGATCCAACAATTGTTGAAGAAGTTATGAGTGCTGTATCAATTCCAGTTATGGCAAAATGCCGTATTGGTCACCTCGTGGAAGCACGTGTACTGGAATCATTAGGGGTAGACTACATTGATGAGAGTGAAGTATTAACTCCAGCTGATGAAGTATATCATTTAAATAAACGTGATTACACTGTTCCATTTGTATGTGGATGTCGTGATATTGGAGAAGCAGCGCGTCGTATTGCGGAAGGTGCATCTATGCTTCGTACAAAAGGCGAGCCTGGAACAGGGAACATTGTAGAAGCAGTACGTCATATGCGTCAAGTAAACGCAGAAATCCATCAAGTTGTAAGCCTACGTGAAGACGAATTAATGACATATGCAAAAAATACTGGAGCTCCTTATGAAGTATTACTTGAAATCAAACGTCTTGGTCGCCTACCAGTTGTAAACTTTGCAGCAGGTGGTGTAGCAACGCCGGCAGATGCTGCATTAATGATGCAACTTGGTGCAGATGGTGTGTTCGTAGGATCTGGTATTTTCAAATCAGAAAACCCAGAAAAATTTGCACGTGCTATTGTTGAAGCAACGACACATTATGAAGATTATGAGCTAATTGCAAGCCTTTCTAAAGGATTAGGTACTGCAATGAAAGGTGTCGAAATTTCAACATTATTACCAGAACAACGCATGCAAGAACGCGGTTGGTAATTAAAGGAGATTTTCAAATGGTTAAAGTCGGTGTATTAGGTCTTCAAGGAGCTGTTCGCGAACATGTAAAGGCAGTTGAAGCAAGTGGTGCAGATGCTGTAATTGTAAAGCGTGTGGAGCAACTTGAAGAAATTGATGGTCTTATTTTGCCAGGCGGTGAAAGTACAACAATGCGCCGTCTTATTGATAAGTACGATTTTATGGGGGCACTTCGTGAATTTGCGAAATCTGGTAAACCAATGTTCGGTACGTGTGCAGGTATGATTTTACTTGCAAACAATCTTATTGGTTATGAAGAATCCCACATCGGTGCTATGGATATTACAGTTGAACGTAATGCGTTTGGACGCCAAAAGGATAGCTTCGAAGCTTCCCTTTCGATAAAAGGTGTAGGGGAAGACTTTATTGGTGTATTTATTCGTGCGCCATACGTTGTAAGTGTAGGGGATAAAGTAGAAATTCTTTCTATGCACAATGACCGAATGGTAGCAGTAAGACAAGGGCCATTTTTAGCAGCTTCTTTCCATCCGGAGTTAACGGATGACCATCGTGTTACAGCATATTTTGTACAGATGGTGAAAGAGGAGAAAATGAAAAAAGTTGTATAAGTAACTTGCAACTTGTGTAAGATTATAGTAAATTGATGGTAACAATTTTATAAAATAAACGTGTTGATAGGAAATAGTAACAAATGTTGTTTCTTATAGAGAGTCGGTGGCTGGTGGAAACCGATAGAAACAGTTTGTGAATCCATCCTGGAATGAAATGTGGAATATCTTTATGATTAGTAAACATTTCCGGTGAAGAGTCGTTATTTCTACTTGAGAGGAAAGCAATATTGCTTTCAACTAGGGTGGCAACGCGGGTTAACTCCCGTCCCTTTTTACAGGGACGGGAGTTTTTGTGTTTTATAAAATAAAAGGAGGAATATATAATGCTTGATATTAAATTTTTACGTGCGAATTTTGAAGAAGTAAAAGCAAAGTTACAGCATAGAGGTGAAGATTTAACTGATTTCGGTCGTTTTGAAGAATTAGATACAAGAAGAAGAGAGCTACTTGTTCAAACAGAGGAATTGAAAAGTAAACGTAATGAAGTGTCTCAACAAATCTCTGTGTTAAAGCGCGAAAAGAAAGATGCAGAGGCATTAATTTTAGAGATGCGTGAAGTAGGGGAAAAGGTAAAGGATTTTGATAACGAACTTCGTATAGTTGAAGAAGATTTAGAGAGATTAATGCTTTCTATTCCAAATATCCCACATGAGTCTGCACCAATTGGCGAAACAGAAGATGATAACGTGGTAGCGCGTACTTGGGGAGAAGTAAAAGAATTTAACTTTGAACCAAAACCTCACTGGGATCTTGCAACTGATTTAGGAATTTTAGATTTTGAGCGTGCTGCTAAAGTAACGGGAAGCCGCTTTGTATTCTATAAAGGTGCAGGTGCAAGATTGGAACGTGCTTTAATTAGCTTTATGCTGGATCTTCATACTGATGAACATGGATATGAAGAAGTTTTACCTCCGTATATGGTAAACCGTGCAAGTATGACAGGAACGGGACAACTTCCAAAGTTTGAAGAAGATGCGTTCCGTATTGAGAGTGAAGATTATTTCTTAATTCCTACAGCTGAGGTTCCTGTAACAAACATGCACCGTGACGAAATCTTAAGTTCAGAGCAATTACCAATTCGTTATGCAGCATTTAGCTCTTGTTTCCGTTCTGAAGCAGGATCAGCTGGACGCGATACACGTGGTTTAATCCGTCAGCATCAATTTAATAAAGTTGAGCTTGTGAAATTTGTTAAACCAGAAGATTCTTATGAAGAATTAGAAAAATTAACAAATGATGCGGAACGCGTGTTACAATTATTAGGTCTACCATATCGTGTTATGAGCATGTGTACAGGAGATTTAGGATTTACAGCAGCGAAGAAATACGATATTGAAGTATGGATTCCAAGCTATGGCACGTATCGTGAGATTTCTTCTTGTAGTAACTTCGAAGCATTCCAAGCAAGACGTGCGAATATTCGCTTCCGTCGTGAGCCGAATGCAAAACCAGAACCTGTTCACACACTAAATGGATCTGGACTTGCAATCGGACGTACAGTTGCAGCTGTTTTAGAAAACTATCAACAAGAAGATGGTACAATTATAATTCCAGAAGTTCTTCGCCCTTATATGGGAGGAAAAACAGTTATTAAATAAATTGAAACTTTCATCGGTATGAGTGTTGTCAGTAAAAAAATGTAGGAAAAGGGGATTGTTTTTTCCTTTTCCTATAATTTATTATAGTGTACTTGACTAACTGTTTTTCTTTTGATATTATATTTGATGTCAATATGGAGGTATACCCAAGTCTGGCTGAAGGGATCGGTCTTGAAAACCGACAGGCGGCGAGAGTCGCGCGGGGGTTCGAATCCCTCTACCTCCTCCAGATATAATTGACAACAGCGCATATAAGTGGAGATTGGAGAACTCGTTACCAACACGTAACGAGTTTTTATTTTAAAACCAATCAGAAAGTATGATGTAAGGCGGGAAAACGCCTTATGAAACACTCATATTCCGATGATTATCTTCATAGATATGAAAGGAGTCAACATGGATCTTATTATACAAACGTTTCCTTTAGATGGAAAAACTTTATACTATGTACAATGTCCAGTCTGTAAGAACAATAGAATTTTAAATAGTGGTGCAAACGTATCACGTATTATAAGTGATGATACATTCCGTAAACTTTGCGGTTGTACTTGTAATGTGAAGAAAGAATTGAGAAAAGTAGAAGCAACGAAACAAACTACAAAAAAAGAAGTAGCTCCAAAACGTACTGGTAAAGTATTAACAGCAATCATTAATGGAAAAGAAATGACCGTTAAAGAAATTGCTGAGACATATGATATTAGTACAAGTACGGTTCGTCAGCGTATTAATGCTGGGAAACCAGAGAGCGAAATTATTGCTCCAACGAAAAAGAAAAAGTAAGTTAATAGGAAAACCCGTGCATTTGCACGGGTTTTTTATTTTACAAGCTTACGTGTTTGTTTTAAGAAATGACCAATTTTCTTAATAATTGGTTCAATTGAGTCTTCATCTTTTAAAATATCGTATTCATTAATATTTAAGCGTAGGACAGGACAAGAATTAAAGTTATTAATCCAGTTTTCATAACGTCCGTGCATTTCTTGCCAATACTCAATTGGAGTTTGTTGTTCCATAGGGCGACCACGTTCTTGAATACGACTGACGATATCATCAAAAGAACCTTCTAGATAGATTAATAAGTCTGGGTGCGGGAAGTAAGGTGTCATAACCATTGCATCGAATAACCCTTTGTATGTTTCATAATCTGTTTCTGTCATTGTTCCTTTTTCGTGATGCATTTTCGCAAAAATGCCAGTATCTTCATAGATAGAACGATCCTGTACAAAGCCACCGCCGTATTCGAAAATTCTTTTTTGTTCTTTAAATCTTTCTGCTAAAAAATAAACTTGTAAGTGAAAGCTCCAGCGCGTGAAATCAGCATAGAACTTATCTAAATATGGATTTGAATCTACTTTTTCAAATGATGTTCGGTAACCTAAAGCATTGGCAAGTGCGGTTGTCATAGTTGATTTACCAACGCCAACTGTACCAGCAATTGTAATTACTGCATCATTTGGTATATCATACTTTTGCCTTAAATTCATTGCTATTTCGTCCCCTTTAAGAGTGTATTTTGGAGAGTGGATAAAATTACATTTAGATCGTCACTGTTCTTCACGAAATCCATGTTATCTCCATTGAATTTTAATACTGGAATATCAGGATGGTCCTTTTTAAAAGCATCCATTGCCGTTTCATAATCTTTAGTGAGTTGTAGTAAGTAATTTGGATCCATGTTTTTCTCAAATTCACGTCCACGCATTGCAATTCGTTTTTGTAATGTTTCTAGACTTGCTGTTAAATATACAATGACATTTGGTACGGGCATATCTTGCGTAAGAATACGATAAATTTGCATGTACTTGTCATATTGAGCGTCTTTTAATGAGCGAGATGCAAAAATTAAATTTTTAAGTATATGATAATCTGCTACCACTGGTTTACGCTGACTCAAGTATTTTATATTAATGTCTTCCAATTGTTTATAGCGATTGCAAAGAAAGAACATTTCTGTTTGAAAACTCCATTCTTCAATGTTTTCATAAAATTTCCCTAAGAAAGGATTTTCATCGACAATCTCTTTTAATAAATGGAGTTGCATGTGAGTTGAAATTTCCTTCGCTAGTGAAGTTTTTCCAACACCGATAGGTCCTTCGACCGTAATAAATGGTACTCCGGTCACGCTGTTTCCTCCTTTCAATTCATAATTTCCTGTAAATACAAAGCACAAAACAGAATTATTGTAGCACAAGAGGGAAGCAAGCGGACTAATTTGTCATAAAAAGTTGGGAAATCGACGCATGCTATTCAAGTTTTAATTGAAAAGAGGGTGTAATATTTGCCTTTAATGTTGTTTCCATTATTTTTAAAGCGTGTTTATTATCTTGATCAGAGTTAGAAGCAGTGCAATCTTGAGGTACATATAGAGTATAGTTCCTCATATGAGCGTCATTGGCTGTAAAAAGGATGCAGATGTTTCCTGCAATCCCTGTTATGATAAGTTTTTCAACTTTTAAATGTCCTAATAAAGAATTTAAGGGAGTTTCATAAAATGCTGAATAATGTGGTTTAATAAACACATAATCATCTGCCCCGGGAGCGATTGCTTGTATAATATTTTTGCTATAATCATTTGTACAATGAGTAATAAGTTGATCGATATCAGCTCTCCATAGTTGATAATGATCGTTAATATAAATAACAGGATAACCATTCATTTTCATTGTTCGTGTTAAGTGTAAAATAGGCTCTGTAATTATTTGACATTTTTGTGCAAGGGTTGGTCCATGCGAGAATTGGAAGTCGTTAATCATGTCAATAATGAGCAATGCGGTATTTTTCATATGTAATCACCCTTCCTTTTTCTTTAGAGTGGATTGAATGTGTGAAAGTTATCCCGTATCTGTAAGGAGAAGTGTAATTGAATAGTATGTATATAAATATAAATTGAAAAACTGACATAAAACCTTCCTTTTTGGGCTGGAGAGAGAATCCGATCATAGGTAGAGGCGGTCAGGTCCTTTTCCTACGCCATGTCAAGTGAAAACAAAAGGATAAAATGAGTGGAGTTTACTTTTTGTTCTGCGTAGCAGGGGGTTATATGTCCAAAAATCAAAATGGATTGATATAGTAGTAAAGGGTTATAATACTTTATTCGTAATGAGAGGACTGTATTATGGAACAAGATATTTATTTTATGCAGCTTGCAATAGAAGAAGCGAAGAAAGCTGAAGAAATACAAGAAGTTCCGATTGGAGCTGTTATTGTACTCGGTGGGGAAGTAATCAGCGTTGCTCACAATTTAAGAGAGACAGAGCAACGATCAATTGCTCATGCAGAGTTATTAGCTATAGATGAAGCTTGTAAAAAGTTAGGTACGTGGCGTTTAGAAAATGCAACGTTATACGTTACATTAGAACCATGTCCGATGTGCGCAGGTGGAATTGTGTTATCCCGTGTAAAACGTGTCGTATATGGTGCAAGTGATCCAAAGGGTGGATGTGCAGGCACTTTAATGAATCTTTTAACGGACGAGCGTTTTAATCACCAATGTGAAGTAGTATCTGGTGTGATGGAAGAAGAATGTGGCATGTTGTTAACGAATTTTTTTAGAGAGCTTCGTAAAAAAAGGAAAGAGAAGAAGGAAAAATTGGATAAAAATACAGATGCTTAACATATTTGCAATTTATGAAGAAACAAGTTATACTGATATTGCCTTCATTAAGGCAACCGAATATTGGTTTTAACTTTGCCGTGCTAAGCGGGGAGGTAGCGGTGCCCTGTACTCGCAATCCGCTCTAGCGAGGCCGAATCCCTTCTCGAGGTTATGTTACTGTAAGGCCTGCCTTAAGTAAGTGGTGTTGACGTTTGGGTCCTGCGCAACGGGACCCCGTGAACTTTGTCAGGTCCGGAAGGAAGCAGCAATAAGCGGGTTTTCTCGTGTGCCGCAGGAGTGCCTGAACCGAGCTAACTGCTTAAGTAACGCTTATGGTACGTAATCGACAGAAGGTGCACGGCAGTTATATATGTATACAAAACTCACCTTATATAAAGAGGTGGGTTTTTTGTATAGAAAATAACTTTTGGAATCTATAAACAGAATGGGTTATAATATACAAGATAATAACCTTTGAGGGAGGCCGTATTTTCGTGTCATACCAAGCGTTATACCGAACATGGAGACCGCAAAATTTTGAAGATGTAGTCGGTCAAAAGCACGTAACAAAAACGTTGCAAAATGCCCTTCTTCAAGAGAAAGCTTCGCATGCTTATTTATTTTCAGGCCCGAGAGGAACAGGTAAAACGACAATTGCAAAAGTATTTGCAAAGACAATTAACTGTGAGCATGCTCCAGTAGCTGAACCTTGTAATGAATGCCCTGCGTGTTTAGGCATTACACAAGGGTCTATTTCGGATGTATTAGAAATTGATGCGGCTTCAAATAACGGTGTAGATGAAATTCGAGATATAAGAGATAAAGTAAAGTATGCCCCAAGTGCAGTGAGATATAAAGTATACATTATTGATGAGGTCCACATGCTTTCTATGGGAGCTTTTAATGCGCTTTTAAAGACGTTAGAAGAACCCCCACAACATGTTATCTTTATTTTAGCGACTACAGAGCCTCATAAAATCCCACCTACAATCATTTCACGCTGTCAACGTTTTGAATTTCGGAAGATATCAGTACATGATATTGTAGAGAGATTAGCGACGGTTGTTACAAATGAAGGTACAAAGGTAGAAGATGAAGCATTACAAATTGTTGCGCGTGCTGCTGAGGGTGGTATGCGTGATGCACTCAGTCTGATCGACCAAGCTATTTCTTATAGCGATGAAGTAGTTACGACTGAAGATGTCTTAGCGGTAACAGGTTCTGTTTCTCAACAATATTTAGGTAACCTTGTAGAATGCATACGCGAGAATGATGTATCAAGAGCATTGCGTATTATTGATGATATGATGAGTAAAGGAAAAGACCCAGTTCGTTTTATGGAAGATTTCATTTACTATTATCGTGATATGCTCTTATATCAAACTTCACCACAATTGGAACATATGTTAGAACGGGTAATTGTAGATGACCAGTTTCGTATGCTAAGTGAAGCGATGCAACCTGAGATGATTTATGAAATTATTCATACGCTCAGTAAGGGGCAACAGGAGATGAAGTGGACAAATCATCCGCGGATTTTCTTAGAAGTTGTTATGGTGCAACTTTGCCAGCAATTTATGGTGCAGACGAATGGTGCAGACCGTTTGCAAGCAATTATGAATAGAATGCAACAACTAGAAAAAGAACTAGAACATGTGAAGAAGAATGGTGTGCCAGCTGGTGCGCAACAGGAAGTAAGAGAGACACGTACAACGCCAAAACCTGTGCGGACAGGAAGTATGAAAATACCTGTTGGACGGGTACATGAAGTATTAAAGCAAGCGAAACGCCAAGATTTAGAGCAATTAAAAGGTATATGGGGTGAGTTGCTAGGAAGACTTAAATCCTATAATAAAGTAGCGTTTGCTGTATTATTAGAGAATAGTGAACCAGTTGCAGCTTCTGAAGATTCTTATGTGTTAGCTTTCCAATATGAGATACATTGCAAAATGGCAAGTGAAAATCGTGATGCAATGGATACCGTAGAACAAATTCTTTTTGAATTGTTGAGTAAAAGGTTGAATATGATTGCAATTCCAAAGAGTGAGTGGGGGAAAATTCGCGAAGAATTTTTACAACGTGAAGGTGGGAATTCAGAAGAAGCTGCGGAACAAAAAGTAGATCCTCTCGTAGAAGAGGCGGTAAAATTAGTAGGGCAACAACTTATTGAAATAAAAGAATAACAACAATTAGGAGGAATTTATTATGATGCGTGGCGGAATGGGAAATATGAATAACATGATGAAACAAATGCAAAAAATGCAAAAGCAAATGGCGAAAGCACAAGAGGAACTTGGTGAAAAAACAGTTGAAGGTACAGCTGGCGGCGGAATGGTTACCGTTATTGTAAATGGTCACAAGCAAATTCTTGAAGTGAAAATTAAAGAAGAAGTTGTAGACCCAGAAGATATCGAAATGTTACAAGACCTTGTGTTAGCTGCAACAAATGATGCACTTAAGCAAGCTGAGGAACTTTCAAACTCTACAATGGGGCAATTCACAAAAGGCTTAAACTTACCAGGTGGAATGTTCTAGTAGGAGGATATTGATATATGCATTATCCAGAACCGATTTCGAAGCTTATCGATAGCTTTATGAAGTTGCCAGGGATTGGTCCGAAAACGGCAGTCCGATTGGCTTTCTTCGTGTTAGATATGAAAGAAGACGACGTATTAGATTTTGCTAAATCACTTGTAAATGCAAAGCGGAATTTAACATACTGTTCTGTTTGTGGACATATTACAGATCGTGATCCTTGTTATATTTGTGATGATTCACATCGTGACCAATCGGTTGTTTGTGTTGTACAGGAAGCAAAAGATGTAATCGCGATGGAAAAAATGAAAGAATATCAAGGTGTCTATCATGTGCTTCGTGGTGCAATCTCACCAATGGAGGGAATTGGACCGGAGGACATTAATATTCCACAGTTATTAAAAAGGTTACAAGATGAAACTGTACAAGAAGTTATTTTAGCAACGAACCCGAATATTGAAGGGGAAGCTACAGCGATGTATATTTCCCGCCTCTTAAAACCGACAGGTATTAAAGTGACTCGTATTGCGCATGGTCTTCCCGTTGGTGGAGATTTAGAATATGCGGATGAAGTAACGCTATCGAAGGCTCTAGAAGGCCGTAGAGAAATATAAGAGGAGAAATCAAAATGTTTTTTCAAAAAAAGGGCAAGTTGCGAAAAGAATATGATGATAAGTTAATTGCTGCATTAGAAAAAGTGAAGAATGAGTGGTTACGTCAAAAAAGGATGGTAGAACAAAGTGTCGAACCATCTCAAGATGTACTATGTTCTTTGAAAATAGCAGAAGCAAAATACTTTTTCTTACTAAAAGAGGCAAAAAGGCGTCCTGTAAAAATGGAGCAATGGTAAAAGACCCTGTTTTTTAAAATAGGGTCTTTTCTTTATACTATTATTCTCGGGCGGCGAAATCTCAATCTAAAAATGCAGCGGAATTATAAGTGATCAATTGCTCGTAAAATCCTGATCAGTGAGAACTAATAATTAGTAGGGATGAATCTCCACACTGAATAAAATAATTGAACGGTATTTTTTGTTTCCTTGTCCCATACAAATAGAGTGTATAGGTTATATAAGGAGGGGGAAAATGAACTCTACATTGATTATTGGTGGAATTCTTGCTTTGGTATTTGTTTTGCTGATTTTTGGCGCCTCAGTGAAACCGTTGCAATTCACAGGAAAGATATTCGTTAAAGTAATGATAGGTGTAGTATTATTGTTTGCCGTTAATGTGATTGGAACATATTTTGGTTTTCATATTCCAATTAATATTGGTACAGCTTCTATTTCTAGCATTTTGGGGGTACCGGGTATTTGTGCTTTAGTTATCATTAAATTATATATAATGCCAGGATGAATAACATTTTGGCATTTATTTTAAAAAAGTGAAAAATAGTGTTGACTTATTAATTGTTAATGTGATAAATTAATAAGCGTCGTCAACGACACGAGAAAAAAAGAAGTTGACGAAGTGATTGAGAAATGTTATATTATAAAAGTCGCTGAAACGCGATGTTGAACTTTGAAAACTAAACGAAACAAACAACGTGAAACGTCAATTTTTATTTTAGATGCTAGACAAACTAACTTTATTGGAGAGTTTGATCCTGGCTCAGGATGAACGCTGGCGGCGTGCCTAATACATGCAAGTCGAGCGAATGGATTAAGAGCTTGCTCTTA
>NZ_KB895614.1:0-14677 GCF_000374885.1 Bacillus sp. 105MF
GAATTTTTACTTGGTCATCCATACGACCATGGAACTGGAGATCACCGTCAGGAAGATAACTTGCTTTGTCCCCAGTGTAATAGAGACGTTCCCCTGACTTAAACGGATGCGGAATAAATTTTTCCTCTGTGAGTTCCGGACGATTAGCATAGCCACGAGCAAGACTCTTTCCTCCGATATAGAGATCTCCAATCACACCCACTGGCACCGGCTGAAGGTGAGAATCTAACACATATACTTCTGTATTCGCAATCGGTCGACCAATCGACGGAGTACCTGTTGTCATTCCTACAGGCACATAACAATCAGTGGTAACGACGGTATTTTCCGATGGACCATACTGATTAATCACCGCAAAAGGGATTTGTTCAGATGGATACTGTGTTAACTGATCTCCTCCCGTAATGATAAAACGGAGATCCGTCTTCTCTGGCCAAGATAATTTCAAGAGTCTTTCCAGAATAGGTGTAGGCGCAAAGCTAGCCGTAATCCGTGAATCAATGAGCCAATCTCGTAGAGCCTCCGGATTGATTCGCAACTCTTCTGTCGACAGGTATAGTGCTGCACCAGCAGTGAGATAAGGCCAAATCTCCTGGACGGCTGAGTCAAAGGCAATCCCCGCAATTTGAGTCGCACGATCCTGTGCTGTAATTTGGTATACCGCTTGATGCCAAGAGACCATATTCATCAATGACCGATATTCGACCATGACACCCTTTGGCTTTCCTGTGGAACCAGAGGTGTAGACGATATAAGCTAAGTGCTCGGGTTTCACTTGCCGCTTCGGTGCGATCACGCTTTCATCTGTTATTTCTTCTAATCTCACCGTTTCGACCTGTTCGGAAAGGCTTTCTTGCGCTGCTGTCGTCACTACGATTTGGATCCCTGCATCTTCAATCATGTATTGTAACCGTGATTTCGGATACAACGGATCTAGAACGACATAGGCCCCGCCAGCTTTTAATATGCCAAGTAAACTTGACATGAGCTCAGCCGATCTCGGGAGGTAGACACCCACAACTGATTCAGGACCAATCCCTTTTCTCTGCAAAACATGTGCCAACTGATTTGCCCGCGTATCCAGTTCACCATAGGTCCACTCTCTCATTTGATCGACCACTGCAATCGCATCGGGACGTCGTGCTACTTTGTCCTCAAATCTGTCGCAAATAAGACCCTCTTGGGACATTTCCATTGCAGTGTCATTCCATGTCTCTAATAACAAATCACGCTCAAATTCGGAGAGCATACTCAAACTATTCAACGGTTTTTGTGGATGATGAGAAACTTCATGTAGCCAGTTCTCAAAATGTCCTGCCATTCGTTCGATGGTTGTAACATCAAATAAATCCTTATTGTATTCAAAAGAGAAAATTAATCCTTCTTCCGCCTCGGCTGCCATTACACTTAAATCAAATTTTGCGATCGAATTATGGCTTTCTATCATTTCGATTCTCCTACCAGACAACACTGGAAGCTCTTGTTTCATATTTTGTAAGATGAACATCGTCTGGAAGATCGGAGAATGACTTGTACTCCGCTCAGGTTGCACAACTTCCACAATTTTTTCAAATGGAATATCTTGATATTCATATGCTTTCAGTGCCTTTTGACGCACCTGAGACAACAACTCTTGGAATGTCGGTGCGCCACTCAGATCAGCCCGATAAACCAACGTGTTGACGAAGAAACCGATTAATCCTTCAATCTCTCTGTAATTACGATTCGCAATTGGACTTCCGACGAGAATATCTTCTTGTCCTGTATAACGGGAGAGGAAGCTTTGATACGCAGCCAACAGGGTCATAAAGAGCGTCGACCCTTCTTGACGACTGAGTTCGTTCAGTTTGTCGCGTAACGAACGTGACAGCAACACAGTGTGTGTCGATCCGCGATGAGTTTGCACCGCAGGACGCGGGTGATCCATCGGCAGTTGTAGCACAGGAAGCTCACCAGACAATTCTTCCTGCCAATAGTGGAGTTGCTGTTCAAGCACTTCTTCCTTCAACCATCCCTTTTGCCACTGAGCAAAGTCCGCATATTGGATCGGTAATGGTTCAAGTTCTGCTACCTTCTCATCCGTTGCTTCCTCATAGAAAGCTATCCATTCTTCAAGTAGGACCCCCATCGACCATCCGTCCGAAACGATATGATGCAGGGTGCAGAGGAGGATCCATTCCTCTTCTCCCACTCGCAAGACGATTGTCCGAATCAGTGGGCCCTCTCCTAAGTCAAATGGCACTTCTGTTTCTTGCTGAATTAAACGATTAACTTCTGCGTCTCGCTCTTCCGGAGAAAGCATAGTTAAATCCATTTGAGGAAGGGACCGGAAAGCATACGGTTGAACCTGCTGCACAGGATGACCATCCATTTCATAGAACACAGTCCGTAAAGATTCATGACGCTCTATCAGCTGATTCCATCCCGTCTCCAATGCTTCAGGTACCCAATTTCCTGTAAGACGGCATACCATCGGCATATTATAAAGTGCACTATTAGGCGTGAATTGGTCAATAAACCACAGGCGCTGTTGGGCATAAGAGAGCGGAATGGCTTCTCCCCGTTCCATCGGCATAAGCGGTGGAATCTCTCGTTTTTTGTCCCCTTTACGCAACTGATCCAGTCGCTTCGCCAGTGCCTCCACCGTTGTAAACTCAAAAAGTTCACGCACCGGTAGTTCGATTTGGAAGACTTCTTGTAAACGTGAGACAACTTGGGTAGCGAGTAGCGAGTGGCCACCAAGCTCGAAGAAGGAATCCTGAACACCAATATTTTCTATGCCTAACACTTGACTCCATACCGATGCGACGAGCTCTTCCACTGGTGTTCGCGGTGAGACAATATTTACGCTCATGGGCTGTCCATCCAATGCCAGTAAGGCTTTGCGATCGATTTTGCCATTCGGAGTGAGTGGCATCACTTCCATCTCGACAAAGTATGCCGGAATCATGTAATTCGGTAATTGCGTCTTGAGGTGCTCACGCCATTCTCCAGTGTCTCCTTCACCCACCACATAAGCTACTAACCGCTTGTCTCCAGGATGATCTTCCTTCACTAACACAACAGCCTCTTTCACAGATGAATGATCGTGTAGGACCGCTTCAATCTCTCCCAGCTCAATCCGGAATCCTCTGATTTTCACTTGGTTATCTATTCTTCCGATATACTCCACATTGCGATCATTCAGATACCTCACCAGGTCCCCCGTCCGATAGAGCCGTTCCCCTTCCTTAAATGGATGCGGAATAAAACGTTCAGCAGTTAACTCTGGACGATTGAAGTAACCACGTGCCAAGCCTACACCACCAAGGTAAAGTTCCCCAGCCACACCTATCGGTACCACCTGTTGGCTTTGATCTAGCACATACAATTCGGTATTATCAATCGGACGACCAATCGGAATAAGCAACGGTTCTTTTTCTAAATCACAATCATAGTAAGTGACATCTACAGTCGCTTCTGTAGGACCATACAAGTTGCTTAACTTCGTTTGCTTAGAATCATAAAACACACCCTTAAACCGGCGAACTTGTTCGGTATTTAACGCTTCTCCACTGGTGAAAACCTGACACAAAGACGATACGTCCTTTTTCGCTTTGAATTGTTCCATATAATCCAAGAAAGTAGATAACATCGACGGAACAAAGTGCATCGTGGTCACGCGATATCGCTCAATACACTCCTCAATCATTGCAGGATCCTTCTCGCCACCCGGTGGAAGTAAACAAACACGTGCTCCTACAAATGACCACCAAAATAATTCCCAGACAGAGACATCAAACGAAAACGGCGTTTTTTGAAGAATCGTATCCTGTTCAGATAATGGATAGTTTTTTTGCATCCACTGTAATCGGTTGATAACCGAGTGGTGTTCAATCATCACTCCCTTCGGATTCCCTGTCGAACCCGAAGTGTAAATAATATACGCCAAGTTGTTTGCTGTCACTCCGCTCACTGGTGCCAAGCTACTCTCTTTAGAAATCGCTGCTTGATCTCGATTCAAACAAATCGCTTGGATGCCTTCAGGCAACCAACCCTGTAACGCTTCCTTTGTTAAAAGCACTTGGATCTGCGAGTTCTCTAAAATGTATCTCAGGCGATTTTCAGGATAACTCGGATCCAGTGGGACATAAGCCCCACCTGCTTTGAGAATCCCTAAGAGACCAATAATCATTTCGGGTGAACGCTCGACACATATACCGACCAATGACTCAGGTCCTATATCCCGTTTCTGTAAATAATGTGCCAATTGGTTCGCTTTCTCGTTGAGTTCTTGATACGTCAGCTGTCCACCTTCATACACTACCGCCACCGCTCCAGGTGTACGCGCAACCTGCTGCTCAAACAGTTCGTGAATCATGCTCTCATGTGAATAAACTACGTCAGTGTCATTCCATTCTTCCAAGAGCTGCTTCTGTTCTGTGTCCGCTAGCATCGACAGCTTTGTAAATGATTCATCTGGATGATGAACAATTTCGTTCAACCAGTTTTCAAAATGCCCTGCCATACGTGCAATGGTTCTACTGTCAAATAAATCTGTATTGTATTCAAAAGAGACAAATAGACCTTCTTCCACCTCATAAGCGGTTAAACTCAAATCAAATTTCGCGATGGAAACATTACTTTCTATCATTTCCAAACTTCTCCCAGACAGCTCTATTCGTTCTTGTTTTATATTCTGTAGTGTAAACATGGTCTGGAAGATGGGCGAATGACTCGTACTCCGTTCAGGTTGTACAGCTTCTACCACTTTTTCAAACGGAATATCTTGATATTCATACGCTTTCAACGCCTTTTTCTTTATCTGAGACAAAATCTCCCGGAACGTCGGATTTCCACTGAGATCCGCTCGATAGACTAACGTATTAACAAAGAAGCCGATTAATCCCTCTACTCCTTTATGGTTCCGATTCGCAATCGGACTTCCGACAAGAATATCTTCTTGCCCCGTATAGCGAGCAAGAAAGCTCTGATATGCAGCCATTAAGGTCATGAATAAGGTAGATCCTTCTCGTCGACTTAAATCCTTCAATGAACTGAGTAGTGTGTGAGGAAGAATCACATGATACGTGTCCCCAGCGTACGTTTGCGTAACCGGTCGAGGGCGATCCACTGGCAGTTGTAGTATGGGAAGCTCACCGGACAATTCTTCCTGCCAATACGTAAGTTGTCGATCTAGCACTTCACCCTGCAACCACTGCCTTTGCCATTTCGCAAAGTCTGCATATTGAATCGATAGCGAACTTAGTCCAGCAGGCTTCCCACTCATTTCTTCCTCATAGAAGGCAAGCAATTCATTGATCAATATGCCGATGGACCACGCATCAGAAATAATATGGTGCATGGTACATAGCAATAACCATTCCTCTTTCCCTAATTGAACCAGTTGATTACGAATCAAAGGGCCATTCATTAAATCAAACGGATCCTGCGCTTCTCTAGCAATCAAGCTCTCTATCTCTTTTTCCTTTACTTCCAGAGGAAGGTGAGAATAATCCTCTACAGGTAGTTTTCTAGGAAGGAATTCCACAATATGTTGCATAGGTTGGTCTCCAACTTCCTTAAAAACGGTGCGTAATGATTCATGACGCTCAATGAGTCGATTTAATCCCTTTTCCAATGCTTCAGGTATCCAATTTCCTTTTAGACGCCATACTGTCGGAATATTATATACTGAACTGTTTGGGTTAAATCGGTCCATAAACAACAAACGTTGTTGTGCATAGGACAACGGAAGCGCTTCTTTATTCTCCTTTTTCTGCATCTGCTTCTGAAGCCACGCTCTCTTCTCAGGAGAAAGCGAATTCAACTTTGCAAGTAAATCACTTCTCATTTTTTCACACCTTCCTCAACCAAGTTTCTCTCGAATATATCTTGCGCTTCTTCCTCTGATAACTCTTCCAATTGCTTAAGAAGTTCAAGTAACTCTTCATCATTACTCGCTGCTGCTTCATTTTGAATATAGTCTTGAAAACTTACATTCTCCTTACTATCATTCTGCGTTTGCTCATTTCCACTACAGCGCAACTGATTAACCCGTTCTGCCAATTCCTGCACCGTAGTATACATAAATAAATCATGCAGTGGTAACTCAATTCCAAAGGTTTCATTCAGATTAGAAACAGCTTGTGTAGCGAGTAATGAATGGCCACCTAGTTCAAAAAACGAATCATGAATCCCGATATTTTCAGTGCCTAAAATTTGATGCCATATCGAAACAATCGCTTCTTCTGTAGGGGTACGAGGGGCAACATAACCACCCTCTGCTTCCTTACGCTCTGGTGCAGGTAAGGTTTTCCGATCGATTTTTCCATTTGGGGTGAGTGGGAATGCTGTCAATTCGACAAAGTGTGCCGGAACCATGTAATTTGGTAACTGGGTCTTGAGATAATCACGCCACGCATGAGCATTTCCTTCTCCCACTACATAGGCAACTAAACGCTGATCACCCGGATGATCTTCGCGTACCATCACAACGACTTCGTTAACTGATGAATGACTTTGTAACGTCGCTTCAATCTCCCCTAGCTCAATCCGGAATCCACGGATCTTCACTTGATGATCGATCCGACCGAGATAATCCAAATTCCCGTCCGGTAGATATCTCACAAGATCTCCCGTCCGGTATACTCGCTCCCCTTCTTTAAATGGATGCGGGATAAAACGCTCGTTTGTTAAGTCAGGGCGATTTAAGTAGCCACGCGCCAAGCCTGATCCCCCAAGGTAAAGCTCACCCACTACACCAATCGGGACCATTTGCTGGTTTGCACTGAGTACATATACTTCTGTGTTAGAGATGGGTCTACCAATCGGTGGCACCTTGTGCATGACGCCCTTTTCTAGCTTCATATACGTAGAATAAGTAGTATCTTCGGATGGACCGTATAGGTTGTACACCTTTTCAATCGGACTTCTCTCATACAAGTGCTGGACCAGTGACTGTGGCAACGGTTCTCCAGCCAAATTCATCACTTTTACCGAAGAAGGGATTAACTTTGCTCGAACCAGTTCCTTCGCTGCTGATGGCACAGTATTGACCAAGGTCACATCCTTCGTAGACAACTTGTCCAGATGAAGGGCACTTTCAGCGACAATTACCTTGCCACCCCTCGTCAAAGGAACAAATACTTCAAAAACCGATAGATCAAAGGATAGTGAAGTTGAAGCCAGCACTCCTGCTAATTCCTGTCGGGAATAGGTTTGATGTGCCCAATGGATCATCGCCAACGTACTCCGATGCTCAATCATCACTCCCTTAGGATTGCCAGTGGATCCTGAGGTATAGATGATATAAGCTAAGTTATCGCTTGTCACTTCACTCGTACATACGGTCGTTACTTCCTGTTCGATTGCTGCTCGATCACGATCGATACAAATCATATTAACCGATTCAGGTAACGTCATTTTTTGCTGCAACTTGTCCTGTGTCACCAGTACCTCGATTTGAGCATCCGCTAAAATATACCGTATCCGACTCTCCGGATACGCAGGATCAATCGGAACATACGCTCCTCCTGCTTTCATGATTCCTAAGAGACCGACAATCATCTCGGATGAACGTGTAACGCTGATCCCAACCAATGATTCGCATCCCACACCCCTCTTTTGAAGATAATGGGCCAACTGATTGGAGCGTTCGTTCAGTTCTTGATACGTTAGCTCCTCATCTTCGCACACTACCGCGATCGCTTCTGGCGTTTTCTCCACTTGTTCCTCAAACAATGTATGAATCGTGCTTTCACGTATGGCCACGACACCTGTGTCATTCCATTCCTCTAGTAACCTCTTATATTCTGCTTTCGATAGCATATTCAGCTTTGATAGTGAATCTTTTGGATGAGATACAATTTCATATAACCAATGTTCAAAATGACCTGCCATTCGTTCAATAGTTGCAGCATTAAACAAATCGGTATTATATTCAAAAGTTAGCAATAACCCTTCTTCCGTCTCCGATGCAAATAAACTCAAATCAAATTTGGCAACCGAAGTATGATTTTCCATCAGCTCCATGTTTCTTTCAGATAGCTGAGGTAACTCTTGTTTCATATTCTGTAAGGTAAACATGGTTTGGAAAATCGGCGAATGACTGGTATTCCGTTCAGGTTTTACGGCTTCTACCACTTTCTCAAACGGAATGTCCTGATACTCGTATGCTTTTAGTGCTTTTTTTCGTATCTGCGACAGAAGTTCTTGGAACGTCGGATTTCCACTGAAATCAGCTCGATAAACCAACGTATTTGCAAAGAAACCTATTAATCCTTCAATCTCTTTAACATTCCGGTTCGCAATCGGGCTTCCAGCCAAGATGTCATCTTGTCCCGTATAACGAGAAAGGAAGCTTTGATACGCCGCCATCAAGGTCATAAATAAGGTGGAGTCTTCTTGCAGACTTAATTCCTTGAGCTTTTCCCGTAAGGAATTCGCCACCATCAGAGATTGACTTGCACCACGGTGGGTTTGAACAGCAGGTCGAGGACGATCCATCGGTAATTGCAAGACCGGTAACTCACCAGCCAATTCTTCCTTCCAATATTGAAGGTGCTGATCAAGATTCTCTTCTTTTTGCCATTCTTTTTGCCACATGGCAAAGTCCGCATATTGAACAGGTAACTCCCTCAGTTCAACTGGTTTTCCACTAATGGCTCCTTCATAAAAAGCCATCCATTCTTCGAGTAAGATTCCCATTGACCACCCATCCGAAACAATATGATGCATCGTACAAAGAAGTACCCATTCCTCTTTGTCCACTTTCAAAATTCGCGTTCGGATCAAAGGACCTTGTCCCAAATGAAATGGTTCCTCCGCCTCGTTTTGAACGAGCCGCTTCAACTCTCTTTCTCTGTCTTCCAGAGGGAGAGTTGTTAGATCCATTTGAGGGAGGGGTCTGAAAACATGCGACTGAACCTGTTGAACAGGTTCACCCTCTCGCTCTTGAATTACCGTCCGCAATGATTCATGACGTTCAATCAACTGATTCCATCCCGTCTCCAATGCTTCAAGTGACCATTTTCCTGTCAGTCGACATGCTGCATGAATATTGTACATCGCACTATTTGGCATTAATTGATCAATGAACCATAGGCGTTTCTGTGCGTAAGAAAGCGGAATAGATTCTTCCCGCGACATAGGTACAAGTGGTGGAATCTCTCGTTTTTTATCTCCTTTACACAACTGATCCAGTCGCTTCGACAGTGCCTCCACCGTATCGTACTTGAAAAGTTCACGTAGCGGGATTTTGATCTGGAATGCTTCTTGTAATCGAGAGACGATTTGGGTAGCGAGTAATGAGTGCCCACCACGTTCAAAAAAAGAGTCCTGAATGCCGATATTTTCTATTCCTAACACTTGACTCCAAACCGAGGCGATGAGCTCTTCCGATGACGTTCTTGGTAGGACGTTAAACTCTCCCATAGATTGTCCTTCCGGCGCTGGTAAGGCTTTTCGGTCGATTTTTCCATTCGGAGTAAATGGGAAATATTCCAACTCTACAAGGTGTGCTGGAACCATGTAATTCGGTAATTGGTCCTGGAGATACGCTCGCCAATTTTGGATATTTCCATCGCTTATCACATACGCTACCAATCGCTGATCACCAGGGCGATCTTCTCTCACTAGCACGACAGTCTCTTTAATAGACGAATGCCTTTCTAAAGTCGCTTCAATTTCTCCAAGCTCAATCCGAAAGCCACGCACTTTCACTTGATGGTCCATTCTGCCTATAAATTCTAAATTCCCATCAGTTAGATATCTTACTGAATCTCCGGTTCGATATAGCCGTTCTCCTAATTGAAACGGATGCGGAACGAATCTTTCAGCAGTGAGATCAGGTCGGTTTAAGTAACCACGTGCTAAACCTGCACCACCAATATACAACTCACCCTCTATCCCTATCGATTGCAAGCACTGATTCTGATCTAATACATACAGCTGAATATTTTGTATTGGATTACCAATAGAAACAAATTCTTGATGGGGTTGACAGTCAAATGCATTCACGTAAATGGTTGCTTCTGTTGGTCCATAAAAGTTGGTCAATTTTACTTGTCCGCTCTGATCCCAGTGCTGTTGAAATCGTCTAACCAACCCTGGACTTAGCTCTTCCCCACCGGAAAACACATGACGCACGGACGAACATTTCAGTTTCAAATCAATATGATCGAAATGATCTAAGAAAACAGATAGCATCGAAGGAACAAATTGGACAACAGTAACCTGATGCTTCTCTATCACTTCAGCTATTATAGAAGGATCCTTTTCTCCACCTGGAGGCAGGAAGGATACACATGCTCCTACACTAATACCCCAAAATAACTCCCACACCGATACATCAAATGAGAATGGTGTTTTCTGCAAGACCACATCCTTTTCAGAGAGTGGATATTGATGTTGCATCCATTCAAGATAATTAATCACCGAATGATGCTCAATCATCACTCCCTTTGGATTACCTGTAGATCCTGAAGTATACATAACGTATGCTAAATTTTTTCCTGTTACACTGCTTGTACATGCGATCGGTTCTTCCTGTTCAATCGCAATGCGATCTTGATCCATACAAATTGTTTCGATTTGTTCGGATATACCTATTTTTTCTAACTTTTCTTGCGTCACTAGTACTTCGATTCTAGCATCTTCTAATATATAGCGTAGCCGATTCTCGGGATACGTAGGATCAAGTGGAACATAAGCTCCTCCTGACTTTAGAACCCCTAGCAACGCTATCATCATTTTTGGCGATCTTTCCATATATACACCGACTAAAGACTCTGGACCCACACTACGCTTCTGTAAATAGTGAGCTAGCTGATTAGCACGCTCATTCAGCTCTCTATAGGTAAGTTTCTCATTTTCATAAATAACCGCGATCGCTTCTGGCGTTTTCTCCACTTGCTGCTCAAATAACATATGAATCATGCTTTCAGATGAATATTCTACTTGGGTATCATTCCATTTCTCTAGCTGTTGTACCTGCTCTTCCATTGTTAAATGGGTAATTTCGGATAGCTTTGAATCTGAGCTTTTCGTCATCTGAATTAATGTTTGCGATAGATGATCCTGAATCCGATGAATGGTCTCTTCATCAAAATGATGGCGGTCATACATCAACTTCAAAGTAAATTCCTTACCTGGCATTGCAATGAGCGTCAAAGGATAATTTGTTTGTTCTGCACTTTGGACCTCTAGTAATCTTAAATCAGCATTGCGCTCTCCTTGGATCGGGTAATTTTCGAACACATACAAGGTATGAAATAAAGTACTGCTCCTTGGAACTTCACTCCACCCTTGAATATCGACCAACGAATTATACTCGTATTGTCTCCGTTCCATTTCTTTCATCTGTATCTTACGGAGCCAGTCTACTACTGATGTATCATTCTTTACATGAATTCGGGTAGGCAATGTGTTAATGAATAGACCAACCATTTTCTCTGCCCCTGCTAATTCAGTAGGACGTCCAGAGCTAGTCACACCAAATACGATATCGCTTTCACCGCTATACCGGCTCATCAAGTAAGCCCAGGCTCCTTGCACTAACGTATTTAATGTTAGCTGACTATTTCGTACCCACTCTTGTAAAGTTTCAGTCAGTTCCTCAGATAGCTGATAAACGCTCTCTCCATAACCCTTCTCCTGCCCCTGGTCACTTCTTTCCATTGCTAATGGCGTAGGTGCATGAAATCCTTTTAATTCTTCTGTCCAGAATTTCTCAGCTTTACTTCGATCTTGTTTATTAATCCACTGGATATATTTTTTATAGGGAAGAGACTTTGGAAGATTGAATGCTTCTCCCTTTATCATCTTGAGATAAACTCCCATCACTTCACCGAAGATCAGGGACACACTCCACCCATCCAACAAAATATGATGATGCGTCCAAATGATTCTCGTTTCTTCTGCTGCTTCTTTAATCGCAGTGATTCTCATCAACGGTGCTTCGTCTAACGAAAACCCTTTTCTCCGATCAGCATTCAAAAACTGGTGTAATTTCTTTTCCCTATCTCCACATGAAAGAGCGCTCCAGTCTTCTCGACGAATAGTAAAAGGAAGACGTTGATAAACAGCTTGCAATGGCTTTTCTACTTCCTCCCACACAAAAACAGAACGTAGAATCTCATGTCGGTGAATGACGTATTCCCAGGCCTTTTCGAAAGTAGCAACATCCAATCGATTACCGAGTAAGAAACCTACCTGTACAATGTAGGAAAAAGAATGCTCATCATCTTGATCATATAAAGTATGAAACAGTATCCCTTTTTGCAAAGGTGATAATCCGTATATATCGATAATGTCCCCCATCGTTACACCCTCTTCTTTGTTAATTTAAGTAATACTTTACTCAAGCTTTCTTCCGTAAGAGCCTCTGCATCAGCAAAGTCAGATACCGTAAAAGCAGACTCTGTCGTTGGTGGATTTATCAGTAGACGAAGTTGATTCAACATGGCATCTGCTATCGCTTTAATCGTCAATCTAGAAAACTGTTTTCTACTATACATCCAAACAAAATGTAACTTCCCATCTTTCACCATACCAACAACATCAATCGGGTGAGATGGTTTCGATTCTGGAGCATGGTCTAAGCGTGTAAACCCTGTCTCTTGCATAAACAAAGATTCTTTGGAAAACACTTGATCAAATTGTCCCAAATAGTTAAAGCTTATTGATGGTTTTTGCTGCTGATAAAACGGAAGCAATTCTCTGCTCAAGTAGCGTAAAATGCCATAATCAATGCCCTGATTCGGAATTCGACGCAATTGCTCTTTCACAGCCTTTAATCCCTCAATAGGTGTTGTTGTTCCTTGAAGATCAAGGTGAACGGGATAAATACTCGTGAACCAACCCACTGTCCGCGATAGATCAACGCCTTCAATCACCTCTTCTCTCCCATGTCCTTCCAAGTGAACAGAAACCTTATGCTGATTTGTACAGTCAGCTATAGCTTGTACTAATGCCGTCAATAGTACCTCGTTAATCCTTGTCTTATGAGTCATCGGAACTTCTTGTAACAACGCGTGGGTCTCTTCTACTCCCAACGTTATCGTCACTTGATCAATCGATGCTTCTGTCGTTTCCTGTATAGGGTAGTCCATCGGAATCGTCATCACTTGTTTTTCTGCCTGTTCATGCCAATAATCTTTTACTTCTTTTGAAAGATCTGACTCACTGTATGCCTGTAGTCGTTCCGACCATTCTTTAAAGGATGTACTTTTCGCAGGTAACTGAACCTTCTGATCTTGTTTCATCTGGTTGTATACGGCCTGTAAATCTTCCAATAGAATTCGCCATGATACCCCATCTACTACTAAATGATGAATCGTCCAGAATAATCGATCGTTCCCATTCGAACCGTCATCAAAGTACACTACTTTCATCAACGGCCCTGTAAGTAAATTGAAACTGGCTTGAGTGATATCCATCTCTTCTTGTATCACTTGATTCCACGCTTGTTGATCAGCATCGTTCCGCTTTACCACACGAAGTACAGACTGTTCATCGATTCCCTCATTTCTCTGCTTCCAGGTTGCATTTGGTAACTGTTCATACCGGAAACGTAAGGCATCATGATGTTTGAGTAAGTTTAATAGGGCTTCCTCTAATAACTCCACATCCAATCTCTCTCTTACTCTTAAAAGCATCGATTGATTCCAATGTTGTGGACGCGGATGTTCTTGCTCGAAGAACCAATACTGAATTGGAGTAAGCGGTACCTCTCCCGTCACAACCCCCTGATCCGCTTGTACTCCCTGATCTTCTTTGACTACTTGCGCCAACTCGGCAATCGTTGGGCATTCAAACATTTGCTTGGGTGTAAGTTTTAATCCCAATTGACTCGCTTGTGATATGATCTGAATGCTGAGAATCGAGTCCCCACCAATTTCAAAGAAGTTATCATGGATTCCCACCTTTTTAATCCCTAATACTTGCTTCCAAATGGTAGCCAGTGTTTCTTCTTTACCATTCCGAGGTGCAACACATTCACTTTCAATTTCCCTCTCCTCTGGTACAGGCAAGGCCTCACGATCAACTTTACCGTTAGCAGTTAGTGGAATAGCTTCCATCATCAAAAATCCTGAAGGAACCATATGGCTTGGTAGTTCCGCCTTGAGATAATCTCTCCACTCACCTACATTCCCATCACCCACGACATATGCCACCAATCGTTTATCACCCGGCTGATCCTCTCGAACAATTACAACAGCCTCTTTTACGGATGCATGTGCGTTTAAAGCAGATTCAATTTCCCCGAGCTCAATTCGGAAACCACGGATTTTCACCTGGTGATCAATCCGCCCAAGATAATCTAGATTTCCATCCGGCAAGTATCTCGCTAAGTCTCCTGTCCGATATAATCGCGCTCCCGGGTCACTACTGAATGGATGAGGAATGAAACGTTCTGCAGTCAATTCAGGTCTGTTTAAATACCCACGTGCGAGTCCTGCTCCACCAATATATAGTTCACCAGATACGCCAATAGGCACAGGCTGTTGACAAGCGTCTAGCACATACACTTCTAAATCTGGAATCCGCTTTCCGATATTACTTCTTGAAGAATGCTGCACATCATCTTGAGTAATTGGATAATACGTAACATGAACGGTAGTTTCTGTAATTCCATACATATTGATTAGCTGCGTGTTCTGCTCTCCATACCTTTGAAACCACGGTAGCAAGCTGG
>NZ_KB895615.1:0-13932 GCF_000374885.1 Bacillus sp. 105MF
AATAATGATAAAATCTTTGGTACAGATTGTTTAGATACTTTATGCCCAGGAGATTTATGCATCCGGGATTTAGGTTATTTTCACTTGAAAGATCTTCAACATATACAAGATAAAAAGGCTTATTATATCTTAGGTATCAAATCGAATACACGTATTTATTAAAAAAATCCTAACCCTGATTATTTTCAAGATGGCAGAATCAAGAAAGGTACAGAGTATATCCAGATAGATATGGAGGTTTTAATGAACTCTCTTCAACCAGGACAAACATGTGAAATATCCAATGCTTTTGTAGGAATGGTTGACTTACGCTGTTTCCATTCTTGATATACGGATATAAATCTATTATCAATCTCAATTTTCTTTCGACCAAATTTAATACCCTTAAAAAATCACTATTCTCCCATTTCTTCTAAACCGATGAGAGGATAGTGATTTTGAAACTTCTTCACCTGTTCAATTGAAATTTCCCGTTATTTATTATGGATTCATCGTGATTTCAATTGCTGAAGCCCTATCATTCCAATCCGCAGCCATATTAGCAGTTTTACCATACCACTCATAATGTCTAAACATGACTCCTTGACCATATCCCTGAGATGAAGTATGCTCCCACAGCGTCGTTGAGTAGCTTGCAGAAGGTGACGCCGTACTTAAGGAGGAAATTCTGTCATTCCAGCCAGAAGATAAGTTTGTAAACCCACTGCTCCAATAAATATACTGTCCACCTTTATTTATATGCTCATAGAAATCCGTACTTTCAGGACCACTACCTAGAGGCTTTATTACATTTTTAAGTTGAGGCTGTATTACATTTTTAAATCTTTGCTTATCTTTTTTAATGAAAGCCTCCAAGGTTTCTCTGCTCGTAAAACCATACGCTAACCAATCTCCCTTGTTATTCTGTTTAGGCAAAACCATGGTTATTTTTATGTCTTCGTTAGATTTGTTATTCACTTTGGCCAGGGAATCCACACTCTGTTCATCTACAGTTAAATACTCGAACGATTTAATCGTGTAATCTTCTTCTGCACTTGCTGATACCGTTCCCAATCCTCCAGTTAATGCAAAACCAGCTGCTAATGCTCCTACTACTAACTTCTTGAACATACAACCATCCCCTTTTTGCTTAGATTTTTGGTACAACTAAAATATATGTTATTTTTAGAATTATATAAATGTTTAGAACTTTAGAAATAAAAAACGGAATATTCATTGTTTTTTATTTTAATTTTTAGGAAAAAATACATTATTGGGGTTTTATGGCATGCCCATTAAGTTAAAAGGTTCTGTTGCAAAGTTACCCAAAACATAGAGAATCTAGGATTGCATCGTTAAATGGTTATGCAACCATTAATAATTCCTGTCATTCATTATACGTTGAAAAACCGAAGTCTGAGCCAAGACTTCGGTTTCTTTTATATAGAGCATGAATGGTTTCGATTTCTTTTATCGTACGTGAAGCATGCCGAAGGTTTTGAAATCCTGCGGATTTGGCAAAACGCCTCTTGACATGCCTATGATCCTGTTCGACGAGATTGTTCAAATGTTTGATTGTACAATGAGTTGTATTTGAATAAAAACCTTGTTTTCTTAATTTCTTAAATGCGCAAAGTAATGCCGCGCTTTGTCTGTTGTTAGAGCCGTTGGTTCGCCAAATGTTTTCACTAATCTTTTCATAAAGGTATAAGCAGCCCGATAATCCCGTTTTTACGAAGTTGAATATCCAATGTATGCCCGTCTTTATCTATTGCACGATATAAATAACACCATTTTCCTTTGACTTTTATATAGGTTTCATCTAGCTTCCAAGATAATTGGACGTTTTTATTTTTCTTCTTCTTCTTCCAAATTTGATAGATAAGGTTTCCGTATTCATGAACCCAGCGCATGATAGTTGTTGGGTGAACTGAGATTCCACGTTCTTTTAAAATTTCAGAGACACCCCGATAACTTAAAGAAAAACGACAGTAGTACAGGGCGGCTACCAAAATAATATCTTTCTTGAACTGTTTTTCTTTAAAATATCGCATTTATGTTTCTCCTTACTCTTTTTTTCTAGAGTGTGGTCTCATTTAGAAAACTTTGCACCAGAACCCTTTTTTCTTTGAATTTTTTAAGTTCATAATAACGCCTCCATTTCATTCTGTTTTTATGATAACTCACTGGTATTTGCTAGCACAAAATCCCCCAATAATCCCTAAAAATAAATATTTTTTGAAAACTTTATAAATAAAAAAATAGACAAAATCTTCTGAAAAAAGGCTCTATACTAGGTTTTTTGAAAATCTTAATATATAAATTATGATAATAGAAATACCCATAATTATTCCTGGTATTGTTTTATCAGGAAAAATTTTACTTAATTTTCTGAATGAATTTTATCCATAAATATAATTTTTTTATTAATCAGAAAATTCTATTCTTGTGATAATATTGGTGGTGCAGATCTGTTGCAAATATTTGAATTACACAATTATCTATATAAGGGGGGAATGTGAAATGGAAAAGGAATATATTCATGAAGAAATGTTAGAGCTTGAAGATCTTGAATTAGATGAAGAGGATTTACTAATTCGTGCAGGCAAGACATTAGGTTAAGTTTTAAAATAAGGAGGTTACATATGCAGTTTAACTGTATATGTAACTTTTTTTAAGGTAGGGTATACAGAATGAAAGAAAATAAGATTATTTTATTATATGAAAGATTTATTGAATTAGACTATGAAGAAGAGTTAGATAAAGTACCAAAATTAAAAAACAGAGGGGTACTTTTGAATTTTTGGAAAAAATGGTATGAAATTAGTGAAAAACAATTCGAATTTATAATTTGGAAGTCCATTAATACTGTAGATACTTTAGATGATCTAGTCAAAATAACTGGGACTTTAAGTTTGGCTTTAAGATTATTAAAAGTATTAAAAGAAAGAAATTTAGTTGAAATTATAGAAAATAAAATAAGGTTTTCACAAGAGTTAACAAGTAGTATTTTATATGAACCAACCCCTCTTCGTAATACAGGATATGAGAATAAAATAAACAAAAAAAAATATGCTCAATTTAAAGCTACTTGGGATAGTTCGTTGAGGAGAGCTGAAATAATAAATCAAGAGTTATCGTCTAATAAAAATATCTTTTTTTGTGGAGATGATGATTATACAAGTTTAGCCCTTAAACAATATAAAAACAGAGAAATAGATGTAGGAGATATTGACGAAGAGTTGATTGAATGTTTGAAACATACAAACAATGATATTAAGTTTTATAATTTTGATGTTAGAAATGAAGTTATGGAAGATTTAAGGAATAAGTATGATGCAATACATTGTGACCCTATAGATGATGGTAGAGGGTTAGATTTGTGGTTAAATAGAGCTAATGAATTATTAAAAGGTCAAAAGGGTGATTTAATTTTTTTAAATATAAGTGTTAAAAGATTAGGTAATAGGGCGGTTTATTTGCAGAATTTCTTGACATCTTTAGGTTTTTATTTAAAAGAAATTATTCACGATTTAAGTTCTTATAAAGTGGCTGAAGAGCCTTACATTGATGAAGAATTAATAAAAAAGGACTTAGATGGCATTGGTTTTTCTAAAGATACATACCATAATTTGTATATTCAAACAGACATGTTAGTTTTTGTACGATTAATAGATAAACCAACCCTTTTTCCGCAAGAATATTATGAGATTAGAAGAAAAATATAAAATAACTGCGAGGTAAAATAATGTATGTTTTAGGAGTCAATGGGTGGGACTTTGATATTCATGATGCAAGTGCGTGTTTATTTTATAATGGTAAATTAATAGCTGCAGCTGAAGAAGAAAGATTTATTCGTCAAAAAAAGGCATTAGATAAAATTCCATATAATTCAATAGCTTATTGTTTAAAGGAAGCTGAAATTACTCCAAATGAAGTAGATCATATTGTTATGGGTTGGGATGTAGAGCAATTATATTTTGAGAAGTATTCAAAGAAGCTTAACAAAGAAGATTGTCTTGAAAAGGTTTTTCCGAAGGGAATTTTTAAGAGAGATAAAGATCCCCAAATTCATATGTGTTCTCATCATTTGGCACATGCTTCTGGTGCGTTTTTTAGTTCGGGATTCAATGAAGCTACCCTAATAGTTATTGATGGGAGTGGAGAAGAAGAGTCAATAACGATAGCAAAAGGAAAAGGTAATAAAATAGAAGTACTAGAAAAATACCCGCTGGAACATTCTTTAGGTATTTTTTATGAAGCATTAACTGTATTTTCAGGTTTAGGGAGGCATAATGAAGGGAAGTTAATGGGCCTATCTTCATATGGGGAAGAAATATTTGAATTTCCTGATATACTGGAAAACCCTTTGAAACCAAATAAAAATACAGTTAGTATGAATGGTAAATATTTTTCGGTATTAAAAGATTGGATAAAAGTTATTAATAGTATAACAAAGATTGCTCCTAATTATATTAAGTATGAATATAATCCAATAGATTCAATACTATTAATGAATTCATCGGTAATGGGATATAAAAATATTGCAGCCTCAGGTCAGGCAGCCTTGGAAAGAGCAATTGTTAAGCTTGTAAAAAAAGCTATTAATCTAACTGGAATAGATAATTTGTGTCTTTCGGGAGGAGTAGCATTAAATTGTATAGCGAATAGAATGATAGCTGATTTACCAGAAGTGGATAGTTTGTACATTCAACCAGGTGCTTCAGATAGTGGGGTAAGTATTGGAGCAGCTTCATGGTTTCTTGCCGAAAATGGTATAACGCCTAAGTTCACTGAAGATCATGTATATTCCGGTCCGGAATTTCCTGATTCTGGTATCTTAAATATATTAAAAAAATATAATCTATCATATATAGAATTAGGCTCTAACAAATATGATAAATGCTCCGAGTTATTAATTCAAAATAAGGTAATAGGAAGATTTTCTGGAAAGATGGAATTCGGCCCTAGAGCTTTAGGAAATAGAAGCATAATAGCTAGCCCTCAGAGGAGGGATATGTTAAATAAAGTAAATACTATTAAGAAAAGAGAGCAATGGAGACCATTGGCTCCCAGCATCATAGATGAAAACGCTTCTGTAGTATTAGAAGAAAAAATAAATAACCCTTATATGCTGTTAAATTCTACTGTTAAAAAAGAGGTACATCATTTAGTTCCAGCAATTGTTCATGTTGATGGATCAACAAGGGCTCAAGTAGTTACGAGGGATATGAATTCTGATTATTATGAAACAATCCGCAACTTTTACCATAAAACAGGAATTCCTGCAGTTATGAATACATCGTTTAATGTAGGAAAAGAACCAATTATTTGTAACCCAAGTGATGCTATTAGGTCATTTTATGGATCAGAGGTGGATGCCCTTTTATTAGGTTCATTTTTGATTATTAAATAAAGGAGGAGAGATTTTGAGAAATAGAAATTATTCTAATCTAAAAGATGGAATGATAGAGGATTTGTTACTTAATAAAAAAAGTTATCCTAACTACCCAGAATATATACTATTAGATTTAATAAAAGAGGAAACAATTTTTAAACGAGGAGCTTGCTCAAAGTATATTCAGCATGAAGAGTTCAATACATGGCAGGAATATTTTTGTGGGGATTATTACGAAAAGCCTCAGGGGAAAAGAATTGCTTTTTTACAAGTTTGTACTTGGGCTAAACCATATGACTTTTCATATATTGGTAAAAAAATTAGACAAGTTACAAATAAATACCCTATGGTTCATCCAATTATTCTATCAAATGCGGGAGTTATACCATATGAATACCAAATGAACCCTACTTTTTGTGCATACGATTGGATGGAAGATATTGAGGATCCAGTAATTTACGAAGAATTGATGAAAGAATATAGGGATGTATTGATACAAAGAATTAGGAGATACCTAGAATCAAATTCATACGATGTAGTAATACAATATGGTGTACCGGTAAAAAAATATTCAATGGCTCCTGCAATTAAAGATATTTGTAAGGAATTAGGAATTACTTTTCTTTTAACCCCAGATATAGAAACATATAGAAATAATAAAGATAAATTAGTCGAGTTAAAGGATTCAGGGGAATTTTATTGTTTAGATGAAGTTCTGAGTAGTATGGATAATTGTTTAAATAAGGTGAGTAGATATGTTGAATCTATCAATTGTAATACCAGCTTATAACGATATTAGATTAGAAAAGTGTTTAAAGAGTATTGATGAAAATGTAGAGGTTGTCGTTGTCTTAAATGGTGCAACCGAAGAAGTAAAAAAAATCGCCTATTCTAGCGATGCAGTAATTGGCGAATTACCTACACCTAATTTAGCAAAAGCATATAATTATGGAATTGAAATTTCTAGTAAAGATAATGTGTTAATTATGGATTCAGATTGTATTTTTATGCCAGGTACCATCAATAAGTTATATAAATTATTAGATGCAGGATCTTTAGCTAAAGGAAGAGTGATGTTTTCATTTAACAGCAAAATTGGAAAAATCATTGCACGTGCAAGACATATACATACTTGCAAAAAAAATGCATATTCACCTCCATTGGCATTTAATAAAGGAATCTTAGCGAAGGTAAATGGATATTATTTTGATGAGAATTTATCTTGGACAGAGGATTATGATTTTGATATTAGAGTTAAATCTGCAAGTCTTAAGATTTTATATGATGATAATGCAAGAATTATTCATCCAGAGTTAAGCATTAAGCAAGATTTGAAAAGTTCATTTAATTATGGGATAGGTCATGCACGTGGGGTTTTACAACAAAAAAATGGTTATTATGAACCTAAAAATAAATTAAGGTCGATTATTAACTCATATAAGTATATCAAGAAAAAATACGGTTATTTAACTGCTTTCTATCTCATATTTTGGCAGATTTCCTTTTATAGGGGATATGAAAAAGAAATACATTAAGGAGGAAAACAATGCAGCAACAATACGATGAAATTTCTGAATTATACGACATTATCATCCCAGAACCTGATGGTATTTTTGATTTTTACAGTGGTTTGGTAAAACCAAATGATGAAGTTTTAGATTTGGGGTGCGGTACTGGTAGATTATCTTTTATTCTTGCTGAAAAAGGCGCTAATGTAACTAGTGTTGATATATCAGCAGGAATGATCGAAAAAGCTAGTAAGAAGCTAGATGAGATGCCAAATATTAAGGATAAAATAGAATTTAAGGTTTCTTCTGCTACAGATTTTAAGTCTGAAAGAAAATTTGATTTTATATTTATGTCTGGTGGTGTATTTGAATATTTACTTACATCGTCACAACAAAAATTAGCTCTTAGAAATATTAAATTACTATTAAAAGAAGGCGGGATTTTTGTTTTCGATATTATTACACCTCCAACTATTCTTCCTTATTCTAAGAGAGTGAGTGATGGAGGAAATAGTCCTATTAAAGGGGAGAATTTTAAAAATTATAAAGTTAAATCATGGGATGTCGTAAAAGCAGATCATTATAAGCAAATAATTGAAACCACTTGTTATTTTGAGGTTTATGACATAGCAGATAATTTCTTAAGTAAAAAAGAATTTAGATTTCTTGCAAAATATACTTTACCATCCGAAATGCAGTATCTCTTAGAAATAGAAGGATTCAATATAAAAAATTTTTATGGTGATTACAATAAAAATCCTTTTGGGAGGAATAGTGAATTTATGGTGTATGAATGTAGGAAGTAAGGTTAGAATTTTAATGATATACAGTGCGAATAGACGCTCTTAAAAAAGTATATTTTTCTAGTGGAAATAAAATGTATCCAGTTAGTATAGGGACTCCAGAGTAAATAATTTTTAATTAAAATAATAGGTAAATGATTTACCTGTTCAATAAAGGTGATGCTGAATGAAGGATATAGTAAAAAAACATTTAGTTATAGCGCCACACCATGACGATGAAGTCATTGGCTGTGGTGGAACAATTGCTCAAGCTATTAGTAAGGGTGAACATATAAAAGTAATAATAATTACAAAAGGAGATTTATCTGGAGGTGTAGGGGATTTAAATGAAATTGTTTCAAATAGAGAGAACGAGTGTATAAAAGCTTGTAATACATTAGGGATAGAAAAAGAAAATGTTAAATTTTTAAAGAAACCAGACAGATCACTTGTGTATTCTTTAGATTTTGTGGAAGAAATTATTCACGAAATCTCTCTATATAAGCCTAATTTTATTTATTTCCCCCATGATATGGAAAGTGATAGGGATCATCGAATAGTAAATGAAGTTGTATCAGAAGCAATATTCCTGTGTCAATCAGGGTTCTTAAAAGAGGATTGTGCTCCTTATATAAGGATGTGTTTACAGTATGAAGTATGGACTCCCATGAAAAACTATCAGGTTGTAAAAGATATTACCAGGTTTATTGAACTGAAAAAAGCATCAATTAAAAAATACGAATCACAACTTAAAACATTAAATTTGGTTGATGGAGTTTTGGGGTTAAATTCTTATAGAGGTATGCAGGCAGGAGTGCAATTTGCAGAAGTTTTTAGAGTGGTAAGTAAGTAGTAAGAAGGAGAGAGAAGATGGATATCATTGAAATTGAAAATGTATCAAAAACTTTTGAAAGAGTAAAGATTGAAGAAGGATTAATAAACTCTTTCAAGAGTTTATTTAAAAGAGAAAAGGTCAAGGTTACTGCTTTAAGTGATGTGTCATTCAAAATAAAAGAAGGTAAAATAATAGGGCTTATTGGCGCGAATGGTGCTGGTAAGTCTACCTTAATGAAAGCAATGGTTGGGTTAATTAAACCAACTTCCGGGAGAATTTTGGTAAATGGATTTAACCCCCATAATAAGAAGAAAGATTTTTTAAAGTCAATTGGCGTTGTTTTAGGCCAAAAAAATCAGTTATGGTGGGATCTTTCCCCTTACGAAACATTTTTATTACATAAAGAAATATATGAACTGTCTGATACAGAGTTTAGAAAGAATGTAGATGAATTAGCTGAAAATCTTGGGGTATCAGAAATTCTTAAATCGCCAGTAAGGAATCTATCGTTAGGAGAGAGAATGAAATGTGAGTTAATTGCTTCAATCTTACACTCACCTAAGATATTATTTTTAGATGAACCGACTATTGGATTGGATTTTCTTGCTCAAAAGAATATTAGAAATTTTCTCAAGAATTATTGCAAAGAAAGAAATACAACAGTTATAATAACTAGCCATTATTTCCCAGATATATATGAGTTATGTGAAGAATTAATAATATTGAAGAATGGAGAAGTTGTTTTTAATAACAATTTCAAAAAAATAAAAGAAGAAATTAAGAGTTATAAATATATATCTCTTAGCTTTGAGAATGAAATAAATTCTCAAGATCTTAAGAAATATGGAGAAGTTAAAGAATCGGATAAATTTAGTGTAACAATAAAAATTCAAGATAAGCTAGTGAACGAGACCATATCTAGCATATTAAAAGAATTCAATGTTATTGACTACAATTTGACTGAAATGTCATCACAAGACCTCATTGAAGATATTTATTCAATGGAATCGACTGGAGTGAAAATAACAGTATGAAGAAGTATTTAAAACCAATGATGCTTTCATTTCAAGCGGTTTTTCAGTATCGCATGAATGTTGTATTATATATGATTTTTGGTTTAATACCGCTTGTGGCTTTAATACTATTGTGGCATTCTCTCTTTGAAACACAAAACAATATTCAAGGCTATACTCTTGAAATGATGATTACTTATGTAATAATTGCTAAGTTAATTGAACTTTTACTAATTCCTGAAATGCACTGGTCGATAAATGAGGAAATACAATCCGGTGAATTATCAAAATATCTTACAAAACCATTTTCATATTTTGGATATTGGTTTAGTCATAATTTAGGTAACAAAATTATTCAGGTACTGATGTCAGTGATACCGATAATACCGATAATATTCCTGAACAAGGATTATTTCCTTTTGCCTACTTTAAAATATACTTTCCTGTTCATTCTTTCAATAGTAGGAGCATTAATACTATATTATATGATTTATTATTTGATATCACTCTTCTCATTTTACTTTGTAGAGATATCATCCTTTTTCTTTACTGTAGATATAGTATTAGAATTATTATCTGGATCGCTTATTCCGCTTGAATTTTTACCAGCCCCGTTAAATACAATAACTCAGTTTTTACCTTTTTCATACTTGATTCACTTTCCGGTAAATGTATATTTAGGAAATTTAAGTGGCACTGAAATTGTAAATGGATTAATTTTACAAGTGATATGGTCCTTAGTTTTCTATGTCCTTATTAGAGTACTTTGGAAGAAGGGGTTAAATAAATATGAATCTGTTGGTGCATAAATATGATTAGATATTTAAAAATGTTAAAAGCAATTCTTAAAATTAATTTAAGTAATATTATGATGTATAGAGTTAACTTTTTTTTAAATATATTAGATAGCGTTGTTTGGTTCATTGTTACATTAATATTTTTTAATAGTATATTTGATAGTTTTGGTAATATTAATGGTTGGAATACAAATGATATTTATTTGCTAATTGGAACAAGTGAGTTGATAAAATCTTTGATGTTTACTCTTTTTATTAATAATCTACCGTATATACCGAGTTTAGTTAACCAAGGAAGTTTAGATCATATATTGTTTAAACCTATCAATAGTCAGTTTCTAGTTTCATTAAGAAAGCTTGATTTAGGGAATTTAGGGAACTGTTTACCAGCCGTACTGTTAATTAGTTATGCATTATTACAAAAGGGAGAGAGTGTTAGTATTGTAAATGGATTTTCTTTCTTGGGTCTATTGTTTTTAGGGATTTTACTCTCGTATTCTCTGTGGTTTATTTTAATGACTTTATCTATATGGTTAACCAAAGTTGAAGGTATGCATGAGTTATTTCTTGGTACTATGACATTACTTAGATACCCATCTTCCTTATATAAAGGAATAAGTCGATTTGTTTTTTTATTTGTTTTTCCTATTGTTATTGTTAGTAATATTCCAACTTATGCTTTAATTGGTCGATTAGAACTAAACGATGTATTCGTGTTAATGGGTTATTCTATTGGATTTTTTATTATTTCAATTTATTTTTGGAAGTTTGCCTTAAGATATTATAACAGTGCAAGTAGTTAAGGGGAGAATAAAATGTACTCTAATGATAAAGCAATAGTTGTTTTTAGTGGTGGGCAAGATAGCACAACATGTTTATTTTGGGCAATGCAACAGTTTGCGGAGGTGGAAGCTATAACATTTAACTACAATCAACGTCATAAGTTAGAAATTGATTGTGCAGCGGAAATTGCGAACGAGCTTGGCATTAAACATACAGTGCTAGATATGAGCCTACTAAATCAGCTAGCTCCAAATGCGTTAACAAGAACAGATATGGAGATTACACACGAAGAAGGTGAATTACCATCGACATTTGTAGATGGGCGAAATTTACTATTCTTATCATTTGCTGCTGTATTAGCAAAACAAGTTGGGGCACACCATATCGTAACAGGTGTATGTGAAACTGATTTTAGTGGTTATCCAGATTGCCGTGATGTATTTGTGAAATCGTTAAACGTTACATTAAATTTATCAATGGATTATCCGTTTGTCATTCATACACCACTTATGTGGATTGATAAAGCAGAGACATGGAAAATAGCAGATGAACTTGGAGCATTCGAGTTTGTTAGAGAAAAAACTTTAACATGTTATAACGGAATCATTGGTAATGGTTGCGGTGAATGTCCAGCGTGCCAACTTCGTAAAGCAGGTTTAGATACGTATCTACAAGAACGCGAAGGAGGGAATGAATAATGGAAAACTTTTTCGGATTTCGCATTGTAGAAAATTTGCAAAAAATGGATAAGGATATTCAGCGTGAGCAATTAAAATACCATAATAAAAGAGTAATGGTCAGCAAGGAATTTACATTTGATGCAGCACACCATTTGCACTGTTATGAAGGGAAATGTAAAAATTTACATGGTCATACATACAAAGTTGTATTTGGTATTAGTGGATATGTAAATGACATTGGACTTGCAATTGACTTTGGAGATATAAAAGAAATTTGGAAAAACGAAATAGAGATTTATTTGGATCATCGCTATTTAAATGAAACATTACCAGTGATGAATACGACTGCGGAAAATATGGTCGTCTGGATTTATGAAAAGATGGCGGAAGCATTAACAAAAGGGAATCGAGCAGAAGAATATAAAGGAGCTCGTGTCGAATTCATACGGCTCTTTGAAACACCAACGAGTTATGCAGAAGTAAGACGGGAGTGGATACTCGATGAGTAAGATTCCTGTTTTGGAGATATTTGGTCCAACCATTCAAGGAGAAGGAATGGTTATCGGACAAAAAACGATGTTCATTCGCACAGCAGGTTGTGATTATAGCTGTTCTTGGTGCGATTCAGCCTTTACATGGGATGGCTCAACAAAAGAACAAATTAGACAAATGGCGCCAGAAGAAATTTGGAATGAACTTGTTGGAATTGGTGGAGAAAATTTTTCTCACGTTACAATTTCAGGTGGGAATCCCGTTTTGCTGAAAAATATTCAGTTTCTTCTTACTGTATTAAAAGAGAATGGAATTCGTACAGCGATTGAGACGCAAGGGAGTAAGTGGCAAGAATGGTTACTTCAAATTGATGAAGTGACCATTTCGCCTAAACCACCAAGTTCGAAGATGAAAACAGATTTTACGATGCTAGATTCTGTTATTCATAAATTAGAAAGAAAAGATTTTAGTTTAAAAGTAGTCGTATTTGAAGATTATGATTTTGAATATGCAGTAAAGGTGCACAAGCGATATCCGCAAGTACCATTTTTTTTACAAGTTGGGAACGATGATACGAAAACGGTGGATGATGCAGCGCTTATTAAAAACTTATTACAGAAATATGAGCGGTTGATTGAAAAAGCTGTACAGTGTAAAGAAATGAATGATGCGAAAGTATTACCTCAACTTCATGCTTTAGTATGGGGAAATAAACGAGGCGTATAAATAAGAGCATTTTATGAATAAATTAATAAGGTGGAAATAATATATGAGCTTAAAAACAATCCAAAGTGTAGAAATAGATACTGACAAAATTGAAGTAGCAGTAAAAATGATTCTTGAAGCAATTGGAGAAGATATTAATAGGGAAGGTATTTTGGAAACCCCAAAGCGAGTAGCAAAAATGTATAAGGAAGTTTTTCAAGGTTTAGGTCAAAACCCTTCTGAACATTTGTTAAAAATATTTAATGAAAATCATGAAGAATTGGTATTAGTTAAAGATATTCCGTTCTATTCTATGTGTGAACATCATTTGGTACCTTTTTTTGGAAGGGCCCACATAGGTTACATTCCTAATAATGGAAAAGTAACTGGGTTAAGCAAATTAGCTAGAGCTTTAGAAACCATATGCAAAAGACCACAGTTGCAGGAAAGAATAACCAATGAATTAGCAAATGTAATTTTTGAAACTTTAGAGCCAAAAGGAGTAATTGTTGTAATTGAAGCTGAGCATATGTGTATGACAATGAGAGGTGTGAAAAAACCTGGTTCAATGACTATAACTTCGTCATATAAAGGAATAGTTAAAGATAATAATACACTTCGAAGTGAAATTTTAAATTTGATAGAGGGATAGAATTACATCGTTATTATGCTAAAAAAAAAATTCTCTTGAAATGAAAAAAGACGTTATTCTTTTTGTGGGTGGTTCTGGTGCAAAAACTTCAGGGAAATTGCAAATAATCTCTAAATCTTGGACATACTGATACTATTACTCTAAAAAAGGTGTGTGATCGGTATGAAAAAGGAAAATTTGTTCAAATGGAAGCACTATCAACCTGATATTATCTTATTAACGGTAAGATGGTACCTACGGTACAACCTAAGTTTTCGTGATTTGGTGGAAATGATGGAGGAACGAGGTTTGTCTATTGCTCACACCAC
>NZ_KB895616.1:0-13521 GCF_000374885.1 Bacillus sp. 105MF
ATAAATATTTTAAGAACCTAAAAATCTACTATCTTATTATCAATTCTTTACCCACGTATTATCTTTTGGAAAGGTTATATTTAAAACTTATGTCTCTACAAATTTATATAACATTTAAGATGCAGGTACTAATTTCCACACAACTTCTTTTTTACCTAAATAGGCACGGGTAATAGGACCATACTTGTGTGATTCAACCTCTTTATAATCAAGGTATCCTCCTTCTGCTTGTAGTGTATATCCTCCTTCTACAGGAGTTATCGTCCAATAAACCGCGCCTTCTTCACCCGGACCCAAATATAAATGACTATCTACCCAATAATAAGGAAGTCCAGGCATTGGATAAAGCGTCCCAATACGATATTTCTTATTTTCTTCAGAAAAATACAATTTCATAGGAATTCCGGAAGGGTTTTCTACTGTGTTACTTCTTGAACTAACTACTAAAGACGGGAAAAAATTAAAAGACTCGAGATAACTTAATCCTCTTGTTGGTGAATCTGCTGGAACTATATAATAGTTTTTACTTGTATCAATCCTATCTCCTACTTCATTTACTAGATTAGATGATACAGATGCACTTGCTTTTTCTGTTGGTAAAAACCCTAAGGATATAACCAGAACGAGTAGCGATATTAATACTCCTTTAATTTTCATAAATACATCTCCTTTCAATTATTTAACTACTATAGTAATTCAAAATATAAAAACTTAATATTAAGAAAAATTGTTTTATAGTGTTTTAGTATGAATCTTGTTTAATTATCTTGCTACAGGTATTACGATGAATATACTTATCGCGATATGAGTTTATACAATTGCAGTAGCACGGATTCGAAATTTTAATAAAACAAAGTTTATATAAGAGTCTTCCTGTGAAATAAATCTTGTTGGAATTATAAGTGTAGTAGTATGAAGTATGATTATTTGAGTAATTAGTGCAATATGTCAGTAACTGAGGAGTAAAAAATTTTTCTTTATTACTTTGCAATTTCGAAAAAATATTATTTATTGAAGGGTATAATAAGAAACCATTTACAAGGGGTATTGGGGTATAAGGTGACAGTTGGATTCGAACCAACATAAAAGGGTATGCTAACCTTTCACCATGCCTAGTTGGTATGCCACCATATGAAAAATATTGATACACTAAAATAAAAGGCGGCAATCGGATTTGAACCGATGATACAGGTTTTGCAGACCTGGGCCTTACCACTTGGCTATGCCGCCATATAATTCTCTATGAAAGAGAATTAACACTCTGCTTTATAATTAAAACAATGTTGCACACTGCATCAATTAACTATTATTTCTGAATAAATAAATTCCAAATAAGATTATACCATTATTTTTTAAATTTAGTAACCTAAATTACTGATTTTTCAAACATAATAATTATTTATAGAAACCCTTCAATGATTTGTCTCCCATGTCTATTGAAGTAGAGTAGCCTCCTCCAGCTAAATAAGAGAAGAGGCATGTGACTTCAACGTACAAATATGTTTTATTACATAAACCATGAGTTAATCCTACTAAAATAGTGGATGAAAATTAGATATTTACAGGATCCTCTTGCCTCTATAAAGAGGGATAGTTCAGTATTACAGATATCTAATCCCCTAAAATAAAATTTTTTTGAACATATTTAAGGAATGTAGATTCCTATTTTATGTTACAGATATACACCCTAAATATAGATTGAATATCTAATAAAATAATTTTGTACCTTGATAATACCCAATACCTTTTCTGTCGAATAGCTTTTCTTTAATTGCTATAGGATCAGTGGAATAACTATTATTATGACAACCTGGATTCAAATATAGATCGTTTAGTGTTAATCGTCCTCTTTCTTTTAAATCGTGAGTCCCACGTTATCTATATTTAGGAGGCATAATCATTGGATTAGGATATGTGTTTGAATGTGCAACTATCTGATTTGGTAAAAAAGCAGCTATAGCAGCTGGAACTGTCTCTATATAAATATCGTCTGAACCAGCACCAGTAACAACCTGTCTTAATTCACTTTCATCAACTACATTAACCAGCCCACTAGTATTCCATTTTTGTTTTCTCATTTCATCTGATTTTTTTCTTCTAAACATTGTAACCACCCTTTTTTTATAATTTTTTATTCCGTTTTGAATTTACATATGTAGAAAATATTTAATACATTTTCTATTTTCACTTAATGAATTTTATTTTTTAAAATCTACATTTAAAATACCTTTCGGCATGAATAATTCTTTATAGACTATCGAATATCTTTTATATTTGATGAGTTATAATTATTCTCTCTTTTATTACTCTATTATTTCATTATAATTCCGAAAAAATTTCTACTATTAACTTTCTATCCAAAGAATATTATTAATAATAAATTACTGATATATCCCTTATTTTGCATTTGTAGGAAGCAGCACTTGAGAAATAGATCTCAAGTGCTTATTAAGTTAGTTACTATCTCTTTTTCTTTCGGGAATAAAACTAGAAAGGAAAAATGCAACAGCTAATGCTAGACTTAATTGTTCAGTAGTATCAACCTCTAAACCTTTATTCCATTGGTATATAAAAGATACCACTAATAAAAGGATTGCTATTGCACCGGTATATCTTGCTACTTTTCGCATAGTTCCTGTTTTTTTTCTTTGAATATCCATATTTATCCCTCTTTCTTATTAATTAAATTTTCTTTTCCTGAAAGTAATAAAGTTATTGTTATCAAATTCATAAATATATTCGCTTAATTTGCTAGTAATTTGTGCTCAGGTTCTATATCTTTGAAGAAGGAAGAGTAATAACCTGCTTTTAACATTAACTCTTTATGAGTACCTGCTTCTATAATAGTCCCTTTATCCATTACGATTATTAAATCGGCATTCATTACTGTAGTAAGTCTGTGTGCAATTACAACTCTTGTACATTTTATTTCATTGAGATAATCATCTACCTTCTTCTCATTCAGATGATCTAATGAACTAGTTGCTTCATCTAACACTAAAATTGATGGTTTATGAACTAAAGCTCTCGCAAGTGCAATACGTTGTCTCTGTCCTCCAGAGATATTGAATCCCATCTCAGATATGAACGTATTATACTGCATAGGCATCTTCATAATGTCATCATGTATTTGTGCTACCTTAGCGGCTTCAACAACTTCTTCTATCGATATATCCTTATCGTAAATTGCAATATTTTCAAAAATGGTCTTATTAAAAAGTGTAACGTCCTGAGGAACTACACCAATTTGACGTCTCAATGATGATTTTTCGATATTATTTAAGTCGACACCATCGTAATATATTTTCCCCTCACTCGGATTATGCAATCCCAATAGTAGACGAGACATGGTACTTTTTCCAGCGCCAGATTCTCCAATAATTGCTACTTTTTGGCCCGGTTTAATTTCTAAATTAATATTTTCAACAGACATAGGACTATATTTTGTATATTGATAGCTTACATCTTCAAAACGTATACGGCCTTCGAGATTAGTTATCTCTTTCATATCTGTGTGCTTTTCTTCTATCGGTGCATCTAATACATCTTGTACCCTTCTTAAATACGTACCAGTTACAAAGAAAGAATTAAACATTTGGACAATCGACTGACTTAATCCAAAAAATTGATTGGAAATAGCGTGAAAAGCTACTAAATTTCCTAATGTTAACTGATTGTTTAATATTAAATAACCACCAAGCCAAAGAGTAAATAAGGGAGCTAAATTCCCGATAGAGCTACTTACTGATTGAATGTAATTATTAAGGTTTTCCTTCTTTCGATAAGCTTTTAATAATTTGTTAAAACTCTTTTTCCATCGAGTAAATATTTTATCCTCGATTCCAGCTGTTTTAACATTAAATATTCCATACAATGTTTCAGTTTGAATACTTTGCACTTCAGTATTAGCAATAATTTCTTCTTGGCTAACTTCTTTTACTTTTGAGCGTGTAGCAATTAATAAAGCTGCGTTAATTGCTGTGAACGCTAAAACAGATAAAGTCAAAAGTGGCGATTTAATTATCATGAAAACGAATATTACAATTAGTAATCCAACGTCTAATATACCCTTAATAAGATTTGAACCAATCATATCTCGAATCATTCTTAGACTATTTACCCTGAATAGAAGATCTCCAAATTTTCTTAAGAGGAAAAAATGATAAGGTAAATGAAGTAAATGATTAATAAATTTACTCATCATTTGTTTATCTAAAAAGTTTTCCAATACGATTAAAACCTTACCTCTAACTATATTGAATAGAAATTGGAATCCCACCACAAATACTATTGATATTAGAAATATATTTAATAAATTAAAATTTTGAGGTGAAATGACATTATCTATTAAATATTGGATCAGAAGAGGTATACCTAAAGTGAATAACTGTAAAACAAAGGATAATAAAACTAAATTTATTATCAGGGATGGTCTTTCCTTCAGGATGTTAATATATGGTAACCACAAGCTTTTCCGTTTCTTTTTAACAAACCTTTCACCCGGTACGCATGTCATAACATATTTTGAAAAATCCCTTTCGAATTCTTCCTTTTTCACTTTCGTTCTTCCTACAGCTGGATCAACAATTGTTGCTCCATGTTCAGATACTTCCTCTAGTACTACATAATGTTTTTCTTTCCAATAAATAATGCAGGGGAGTGGGAGTTTATATAATTCATCATATTCTTGAATTTTAAAACAATTTGCTTCATATCCTAACCCCTCAGCTAGATGCTTTAAATGAAATAGTGACGTTCCGTCTCTTCCATTACCAATCCTTTCATACATGTCATGAAAAGATACGGTACTATTATGATATTCGGTAATCATCGCTATGCAACAAAAACCACATTCAGTCTGTTGAGCTTGTTCTATAAATGGTACCTTCTTCTTAAACATCAACTAGGCTCCTTTCTATATATTTTATTGTACTTAAAATATAAACGTTTCCTGATGTTAATAACAATTAGTAAAAAAGTATCAAAAAAAAAGCAAATTATCGTTAATTTTTTCATTATTTATTTACTACTACAGAAGATGTTAAGGGCTAAAACCCTTCTAGGTGTGGCTTTAAATAATAGAAGTACTGTCATAAGTCCAACGTTATATATCCAATCATTACTTTGAAATTTATCTTCTCAGAGATATTAATATAGTAAGTATTAACTTATTTAATTGAAATTGTAGTTGCTTATAACGAAAAGTAGCTTATATACAACTCTCATAGAAAATCACTTTTCGGTATAAGCTTCGTTACATGCCCTAAAATAGTGTTAGGGTAAGTATTAATAAACATAGTAAGCAACTTAAAGTAGTTTTGTCATAAGATGAGTTAAACATAGGGGAAGTAACACTAGATCCGAAACAAAAAAGGTAGCTATGTTTGCTGCCCTTTACAGAATTCGCGATAAGAGAAAGCCCATGCAGGACTTTAGTCCGCCTTTAGGTATGGGATGAAAGTATCGTTTTTTCGTAGAAAAGCACTTGTTTTTTTGGGGGTATAATTCAACTATAGACTAGAACAAGACGCTAAAACATTCGAACACTCAACTAGCTGTACGATATGGTCATAGTATCGTAGCTCACGAACCTATATGGTCTTTCGTGAGAGTGATGGCAATCTTACACGTCAGCGCTATCAGAAATGAACGTTGCCTTTGGTAGCAAGAATCCTACTGGCGTTAGCCAGCTTGCCACTTTAGAGATGGGAGTGTCAATTCTCCTGTATATGTTTGAAAGGATTGACCTTTTTTCGCTACAAAAAAATCTCCAGATAAACAGAAAAAAAGAGTCCATCAACTAGATGGACTCTTTTAACTGTTTACCTAAATGAGATAATATCAGGCCTCTCTAAGGGCCATTTCTCTTTCTATACTGTCTTTCTCAATGATTTTACATAACGTACTGTAATTAAAATCATACCAATGGTAAATGCAACTATTGATACCAATAATATACCAATAGATAATATACTCTGATCAACTAATTCTATAGACTTGAATGGTAAAGACCATATATATCCAAATCCCCACTTTACTTCTGAAAAAAGAAATAAACCGATTAAAGATAGGATTATATTAACAAATGTAAAAGTGATAGATGTTTTAATAAATAAGAATAATAAGAGTTGCACTGTAATAAGTGGAAGTGTCGCAACTACAGAAAGTAAAAATACTTTAATCATGAATAATAAAGGAAATGGATCTGTAAAATCAAAATACATTCCAAATAAATATAAGCTTATTAAAACTATTAAGTGTAGTGCAGAAAATAATAATACACTGGATACAACTTTAGATAAAACAATTTTAAAATTAGTATTTGGAGATAGATGCATTATTTTCCAATTGGTTTTGTCTTCAAACTGACACAGGAAGGCCGTTACCATCCCTGAAATAACAGGAAGAAAAAAACCAACATAGAAGAAAGATGCCAACATCCATACGCCCACCCAATCATTATCCAAACCATGATTATACTCTTTTACTACATATTTAGTATACATAATCATTGAATATATAATCGGAAAAAGTGCTAGGATGAATAATACAATTTGTTGCGGGTGTTTTCTTATTTTTATCCAATCGGAATAAATTAAATTTATCATTTGAGATCTCCTTTGTTAGTTTTTATTATTCATTTTAATAAATAAGATGTATCCAATTCCTAAAATGAGAATGGTAATAGGAATTCCTGCTAGCATGTACCATTTATCATATGACCATAATGTATTAAAAACATCTAGATTATTCACATAATTGATTGGAAAATATAAGATTTGATATGAAATAGGAAACCACCAAAGCTTAGCTGAACTTAATATATCGCCGAAAAGATACGAAGCTAGAGCTAGTGCAACGATCACTGATTGATTCGATAAATTAATGGATATAATGAACGCCAAGGCACAAAATGGAATACTAATAAGAAATGGATATAACGTAAAAACAAACACATGCTGCATTGAAACCGCATCCAAAGAAATACCTAAACCTGGAATTAATAACACTGTACAAATCATATGTATTACGGTTGTAATAATAAGAGCAACCATAACAATAAGGAACTTATTTACATACACACTAAATTTCTGTACCGGATACGTAAATGTTCTTTTCCACGTAGAATTTTTATATTCAACATTGTTTACACTAGCTATAATAAACACAATAAAAAAGTTTAAGATGTATTTTAAAAGTTGCAAATTTATGCCGAATATAGTTTCTAATTTAATAGTATGAGAATTACTATAGTAATTTAATCCAACGAATTCACCTAATGCAAGTATAATAGGTCCTAAGATAACCAAAAACCAAAGATGACTTTTTCTATATTTTATGTACTCAGTGGCTAATACATTTCTCATACACTTACAGCACCTTGTTCAACAATATCTAAATATGCTTCCTCTAAATTCTGCTTTTTAGTTTGGAAAGATTGAATAAAAATCTGATTAGTCACTAATAGTTGTTGAATATCATTCAGTGTTTTTTCATCGTAATATTCGATACTAAAGATATTATTATTTACACTGAATGTATAATTGGATTGTTTAAGCAATTTATCAGTAAGAGCTATATTATTAACACTAACTTCAACAATATTTAATGATTGTTTATTTTGTAGAGAGGATAATAAACCTTGGTACTTTATTTCTCCATGATGAATAATCCCGATATGATCAGCCATTTGTTCAACTTCACTTAAAATATGACTTGAAAGGATTATAGTAGAATCAAACATTTTTGGAGCTTTTTTTATTAATTCTTTCACTTCATAAACTCCCTGTGGATCTAAGCCATTAGTAGGCTCATCTAATATTAATAATTCAGGGTTATTTATGAAAGCAGCAGCTAATCCTAAACGTTGTTTCATACCAAGAGAATATTTTTTAAAAGCACGATTTCGATCTTCATATAGTTTAAATAAATTCAAAAGTTCTTTTATATGTTCTTTATCATGAACATTTTTCATTTTAGAAGCAATTAATAAGTTTTCGTATCCAGATAAATGCTCATAAAAGGTTGGAGCTTCAATTAATGAACCTGTTTTAGATAAGATTTCTATTCTATTCTTTTGTATATCCATTCCCAATACTTCTACAGTTCCCTCATCAGCTTCTATTAATCCTAAAATGATTTTAAAAAATGTAGATTTACCAGCTCCATTCGGGCCTAATAATCCAAATATTTCACCCTTTTTTATAGATAAATCAATTCCTTTTAGAACATGTTTCTCCTTATATTTTTTATGCACGCCTTTAATGTTTAGAATTTGATTATTCACGAAATCAACCACCTATCGTTAAAATTTTCATTCAATTGAATTTTATCCTTATTTTTCCTGGATATCAATTGTTTCTTATGCTTTGTAAAAAGAATGGCAAAGCACAACAAAAAATTGATATTATTTTTACTGAATTTTCAATCTTCACAACAAAAAATTTATCGTTTTCCGACAGATGTCTCCTTCCTCAAAAATGTGAAGATGTAAAACACCAATTTTGGGTACGAGATGAATTTCAGTATACTGTAGTTATCCGGTGCTTCATCACACTCTTTAATCAAATTTTATTTAATAATACACTTACTATCATTGCATTCTAAAATAATAGTAAGTGTATTTTAAAAATATCATTGAAGTACGTTTCCTAAAAATTATATTACTTAATGCTAATTATACTTTTATAACTATTTACCAATCCATATCCATACTGATCATCTTTACCATCTGCACCTAAATCAGTAGCACCATTTTTTAAATAATTCATAGTTACGTCTGCTGATGGTTTTGTAGAATGAAGCTCATAATATCTTGAAATAATGGCTCCTAATGTCCCAGATAATGCGGGTACAGATAGGCTAGTCCCTAGGTTAAGTGTGTAGCCTTTAGGTGTATTTAATTGAGCATCCAACATAGTAGGTTCTAAATATGTTGGATAAGTAGTACCAATTAAATAGGATGGATCAAATTTGAATTGATTATTAATAATTGTTCCATAAGAACCACTTGGTGCACTAAAATCTACTTCATGACCAAAGTTTGAGTAATTTACAATTTCATCGTTTTTGTCTGTTCCTGATACCGTTAATACATTACTCAATCCACCAGGTACATGAATTTTATATAATACACCGTTCTTTTCATCTATTTTTTCAAATGGTTTATCCAAATTAATTCCTTCATTTCCTGCTGAAGCAACTACAATAGAATTTTTTTCTTGTGCATATTGGATAGCTCTTTCATATGCTTTTATAATTGCGTTCTCGTCTTCTAAATTTGTAGCTTTATATGTTCCTAAACTTAAATTTATTACATCTGCTCCGTTATTTGCTGCATCAATAATAGCCTGTATAGTCCAGACTGACTCACCATCTTTTTTTCCAATAACTTTATACGGTGTGATGGTTATATTAGGAACAATTCCTTTTAATTTATCGTGAGCTGCAATAATTCCTGCAACTTGGGTACCATGGCCATTTTGATCTAATAGATCAGGCTCAGTAGGAACATAAGATTTCCCTTCCGAATACTTAATGCTATCTTTAAGTTCAGGGTGGTTATAATCTATCCCACTGTCCACTAAGGCGATGTTTACATTTTTTTGTCCCAAAGTTATCTTATGAGATTTATAATTATCAGTTACCTTGGCAATTTGCCAAGGTGGCGAAGCATTCGAAACAGGTTCATTAATAGTAATAGAATTCAATGTTCGTTTCGAAGACAAGCTATAGTTTAACTTATTATTGGTAAAGTGCTCATTTGGATTTGAAATCTTTGGATCTTGTAAAGTTAATTTAGCACTATTAGCAACATCTTCTATAGATGTTTTAAATTTAGTACGTATTTTACTATCTAAATTGGATTGAATATTACTATTAGTTTCTTTGTATGAAATCATTTGGATTTCTGGAGTATACTTAATTTCAATTGCATTATTTTCTTTCAAAAAGTGTATAATATTTTCTTTGTTATTAGGTTGAATTTCGTTATCCAAAAGGATAAATTTATAATTATCCTTTTTCTCTATTTCTTCTGCCTTTACCGGTTGTGTAACTAAACTTAACGAGAATACGGAAAGTATAGTCATAAGGATCTTTAACTTTTTCATGTAGTTGTCTCCTTTTATATTTTAACCTCTTCTAACCTTAAAATAGAAGGAATTGAATTATAGTCATATTGTTGTAAGAGACCTACTCCAATCCCACTAAGGCCTGTCATTAAACCAAATGATTCAGTTCCCGTACTAACCCCGTTTTTCCAATTATGCGTTTTAGAGGATTCTAAAAGTTGAATACCGATAGAATGTGCTCGTTCGTAAGCCGTTTTATCTTGTAATACTTTTGCTGCATATAAAAGAATATCTAAGTTTCCAAAATCTCCATGACATAGTGAACGATTATGACCAAATGATTTATCAATAGTTGTATCTAAAGCGGCATATATATTTTGATCAATTATACTGTTTTCATAATTACTTTCTTTTAACATTAATCTACTTAATAAAATTCCTGGAGCACCATGACACCAAGCAACAGAATGGTTTTCTTTAGAAGGAAGCTTCCAATTTTTGTGCTTTGAATCATAGAAGCTATTTTCATAGGATAAAACTCTATCTGCTAGTTCTAAAATATTAGGATTGTTTATATATTGATTAGCTGCTACTAAAGCAGTAATAATACCCGCAGTTCCATGAGAATATCCAATCCATGAAATATCATCTCTTTGTTTCCAAGAGACATATCCCTCTTTTTCAGGATGATAATATGCAGTGTTTATTAAGTATTCACTTGCTTGTGTAAGAAGTTTTAAATATTCTTTATTACCACTATTTTTATAAAGGGATATTAGAACTCCGACAACCCCTGCAGTTCCGTCTATAATATCAAACACTTTATCTTGAGATAATCTACCAACAACCGTTCTCATAGAATCAAGTATTAGTTGTTCATATTGTTTAGTCTGTGATAATTGATTAATATGATTTAAAGCATAAATGGATCCAGTAACACCACTAAAAGTCCCAATATTAAACATTCTTTGCTCAGATAATGTTTGAAGTGAATTAATTACAGGATTAATAGACTTCTCAGCTGTTATTTTATAATCTTGTTTTCCAGTCAAATGATATAAATAACTAAAGAATAAGGAAATACCGCTTAAACCATTATATAAATCTAAATCTACAGGATAGATATCCCACTTATATTCATTCGAAGCAGATATTACTGTACTAATCCAGCAAAGATCAGATTGATTATCTCCCTCTATGGCATTAGCAATTAAATAATCTCCTATGTGGCTTGCTTCAGTTAAGAACTCCTTAGATTTATTCGCATGAATATTGACTTTAAGATATGGATCAATAGTCTGTTCATTTGCACCAAATGTAGCTGAATGTGCTAAAAAGCTCATTCGCATAATTCGAATTTGTTGTGAGCAATCTACAATATTAAGGTCATTAATCTTGCTTACTACAGCTTCTAAAGGAGATGATTCAAAAAAGTTTTGAACACAAATTTGTTCTCTATGATATAAATGATTGCTACTCACTGTTGTATAAAAATATGGAATATCATCATTGAGTAAATCAGTTTTTTCGGATTTAATAACTTCTTTTGGTTTGTTCTCTGGGTCCAATGCCAGAGTGTGGAAATAAATATCTCGGGTATATCCTTTTTGTAAAAAATCAGGATGTTTACTTTTTCTTAGTAACTCACCATATACGGCAGTAGGTCGTAGAATCATTCTTACTATCGTATTTTTAAATTTATCTGAAACATAATTACTATATTGTTGTTTATTACTTAAAATCCATTCATAAATATATTTAAAACCATCTATCATAACGTCTACATGATCTTTATATGAAACTTTTTCACCTTTAAAAATCGGTTTATTTTTTTCAAATTCATTTACCTTAACAAATGTATATTTTGCATCAATGTGCATAACATCAGTGTTCCTTGATTCTATTGAAGGCACTTTTAATGGATATAATTGATCGTTTTTATCACTAAGACCACTTAAATCAAGACCTTTATAGTTAGGGTTATCGCTATTGAAGGCAAGAAATGGAATAATCCCAGTGGATCGAACAGATCTATTAATTAAATTTAGAGCTTTATTATGAGCAGAACCATCTTTTTCCTCTAATATTTTTGCATGATGGAATAAGGATTCCAGATCGATTGGAACCGGATACTCTCCCATCGCTATAATATTCTCATAGTGAAAATCCACAGCATTTAAACTATATAGAACTCCTAAAAGACTTCCCATTTTAAAATAAAATGATTTAAGTTGTTCTTCCGTTTGACATTCTATATTCTCAATATATTCAACCCAACCATAAGAATGTTTATCAATGATTTTTGGTGAATACAGTTGAGCTTTATCATTAACTTGATTATTTATCCAAGCAGTTAAATCATTGAATGCTGCTTCGACACCAATTGATCGAGGCTTATAAATAAGTTTCATGTTAGGAAGGAATTCAAGTAATGAAACTGTTTTGCCATCATTATGTTCATCGCCAAGTCCCAATGTAACTGTAATTAGTTTATTTGTCTGAATATCAATATTAAAGTTCTCTTGGATTTGTGCCTTATCTTGTTCAAGATTATAGTAAAGTGTAGTAATATTATTTGACCAATAGATCAATGTAGTTAACATCGTTCTATATAATGCAGAATATGTATCCTTAAAATAAACTAAAAATTCATTTGTACTAATGTAAGAACAAAAATGAGTATAACGTTCTTCTGGAGTTTCTCCTTTTAAATTTCCAAGAACGCGTTGAATGTTCAGTTCTAATATTAATGTTTTGTGGGATAGTTCATACAATCTTTTATACATATATTCTAATGGCGCCAATAATTGCGATTCTTCAAAGAACGAATATGTATTCAATGATTGATGAACTTTAGAAAATGAGTAACACATAAATTTTTTGAAAAATCCATAAAAAGTTAATTTCGATAATTTCTCTTCTATTGTCGGGGAGTATTCATATGTTTGAAAACTATCAAACTCTGAGAAGGTTAATGATAATAATGCATCTATTTCCTGTACATTGTATTCGTCCTGATCTAATTTAGATAGGTTTGCTAATGGAATACCTGAAATATCTTTTAAGATTTTTTTAAATTTATTTTCATCGTTTCCAAATGTTCTCTTCCAATAATGTATGTAATCTGTAGAATCTGGGACTATATTATCATTAATTTTTATTTCATCAATAAATGCACTATGTTTTACCGGCATGTTACTGCTCCTTTCATTAATTAGAGAAGCAGACTACCTGCCTCTCTAATAAAGTTGTTCAACATAAATAATTAGTTACAAGAAGACATACATTCTTTAGTTAACGTACAGTATCCACCTTTATTACCTAACCAGCTACTTAAACCTTCAGGTGTTACATCACCTTCACCAGCACCAAATAGGGCTTTAATTTCATTAGAATCAACTTCACCTGCAGGATGATTTGGCGCATCCTCATTTTTAGAACGTAATAC
>NZ_KB895617.1:0-13392 GCF_000374885.1 Bacillus sp. 105MF
ATTAAATTAAAAAAGATTACATTTTTGTTACAAAAACTATTGATTATATTTAAATATCATAATATAATTCTGTTTGTGGAAATAAAAACTAAAATTATTCATTATTTGGGGGATATGGAAAATGAAGAAAGCTATTTTACCAGTTTTAATGTCTGCAATGTTTGTAGTGCCTGCAGTATCTCATGCTGAAAACCAAGAAGCTGTAAAACAACTTACTCCAAAAACAGAACAGGCAATGCAGAAAACAGGGTGGGTAAAAGAGGGAAATACATGGTATTTCTATGACCAAAATGGTGTGAAGCAAACAGGTTGGATTGAAAATGGGAATTTTTATCTAAATGCAGATGGTACGATGAAAACTGGATGGCTACAAGATAAAGGGAAATGGTATCACTTTGATGAAGATGGACGTATCACTTTAAAATTAAAAACTATTAATGGAAAGACATATTACTTTGGTACTGAAGGGGTTATGTCTACTGGATGGATAGACTTTGGTAGATCTGATGCAGTATGGCGTTACTTTAATGAAGAAGGATCTATGGTTACGGATTGGAAAAAAATTGATGGTAACTGGTATTACTTTGATAGCAACGGATATATGGCTACTGGATGGAAAAATATCAATGGAAGTTGGTATTACTTTAACGAAGATGGAACTATGATTAAAGACTGGAAAAATATCAACGGAAAATGGTATTACTTTTATGAAGAAGGTAGCATGGCTACAGATTTTGGTACTATGAATGGAAAAACGTATTACTTTGACGATAATGGAGTCATGTCTACTGGATGGGTATATTTTGGTAACTCCTACGGTGGGCAATGGCGTTACTTTAATGAAGATGGTTCTATGGCTAGAGATTGGAAAAATATCAATGGAAGTTGGTATTACTTTAATGATCATGGATACATGGCAATAGGGAAACATTTTATCGATGGGAAATGGTATTCATTCAAAGATAATGGCGTTATGATGTAACAAAAGGTCTTTTAAACTGAATATATGACACCAGATATCTATTTTAAGATATTTCTATACTAAGAAAAGACACCTGTGCGGGTGTCTTTTTTGTGTGTTATCCCTTCTTATTAATCTAGAAAAAATAACGTCTTTAAGAATAATGGGTAGTAAATATTCTTAAGTTGATGGGCATGGGGTCCCGCCACATTGCCATCAAGCTAATTTTCCAAAGTACCCTCTAAACGAAAAATTTGTGTTTGTTATAAAACCGACATTCATTTTTATCGTTTTGGGGAACAACTAATTTTTTTAGTTAATGGACACATGGTAGGTGCCAAGTTGAACGTTGATTTTTAACCTTTAATACTGGTCTTGCTATATTTTCTCATAAATTAACACATATACAACATCTACTCCCTTTATATCTATCTATACCTTTTGCTATTGGTGTGTAGTACAGAAATAATAGTGTTGTTTAATTTTGTTCTCCAAAAGACAATAACCTCCTATTTGGTAGGAGGTTATTAAAGTTATTTAAAACTCAATCTGATAAGTTTAAATTAAGATGATAATTCCTTTAATGTATCATGTAATTTAAACTTTCTAATTTGATATGCAGCAATTAACCCTGCACATGTTCCCAATAATATACTAACTATGACCAAAGATAATATTTGTAGGTAAGGAATATCTACTATCTTTAAATCCAAACTAGGTAACACAATATAACTAAATATAATTCCACCAAACGCTGCAATAATGCTTGCTATTAATCCTAAAAAAGTCCCCTCTAACCAAATAATTTTTTTCATTTGTCCGGGAATTGCACCAACAGCTCGAATCATACTTATTTCAGCACGACGTTCATATATACTTGCTATAATTGCATTCATTAAACCAATACCAGAAATCACAAAAATAATACCAACTAATAACCGAATCAATAGTAACATTTGATTTAACAATGTTAGCTGTTCCTTTAATAAATCTGTACTATTAATAAGTTCTATATTAGTTCCATTCTTCATAACTTGGTTAACTTTCTGTTGTATTTCATTAATATTCTTATGAGAATCTACTATTATTTCTATAGATTCATAACCTGTTATTTGGAAGTTCTTTTTTGCCCATTCCTCATTAACTAGTACCCCCATGGTACCTATTTGTAAATTTTTTTCCAATATAGACACGATCTTAATAAGCTGTGGTTCATGCCCCTGTGATTGAACCTTAATTTTATCATTCAATTTTATTCCTAAGTAATCGGCAGTCCTCTTTGAAATAACCCCTTCACCGTTTTTAAGAGGTTCCTCTAAACTTTTTCCTGATACTACTTTTATTTTTTTTATCTGGTTAAACACAGTTGAATCTATACCGGAGACTTCCATTCTTTCGGGATTAATATTATTTTTCCGCACAAAGTCATACCATTCTGAATCAGATTTTTTAAAATCGTAATCAACTAATTTAGATTTTGTATCCGTTGCAATAGCTGCTGTATTTTGTACACCTTTAATTTGCTTTATTTTTTCTAACCATTCAAAAGGAATATGTTCATTTGCTCGACCTAACATTGGTACCCGAATAGATAAATCGGCTGGCATGCTTTTCTTTATCCCTTGCTTCATACCTTCCTGCATTGAATTCATATACATACTTCCCACCAACGCTAACATAAATCCAAAAGACAATATTGCAACTGAAATCGCTGCTTTTTGTCTATTACGTATCACGTTTCGACTACTTATGGAAGTTTCTATACGAAAGACGCGCTGGAAAGGTTTAGTTATTATTGGTGTAATAACTCTAATGATGAACGGTATAGCAAACAATAAACCTATTACAAATAAAAATGCTCCTATAGGTCCAATATTTACTTTAATTAACTTCTCTAAGAAAGTTGCACAAGTTCCAATGACAATACCAACTATCGCTACAAAGAAACTAATTATACTTATTTTCTTTTCCTTTTTATTGACAGACAAAATCACAGGTCTAAAAGCTTCTACAGGTGGAATTTTTCTTATAGACATCGCTGGAATAATAGACCCTATAATAGACATCATAATTCCTACAATAAAAGTTGAAATTAATAGGCCCCATGAGATTATAAAAGTCTCACTATCAACAGTTGCCCCTCCTATCCACCTATTAATCAATCCTGATACTAAACGATAAAATAAAGTACCCATTGTAACTCCTATTAAGGAACCTATACTACCAATTATTAAAGACTCAAGTAGGACTACACCTATTATTTGAACAGATCCACTTCCAAGGGCACGTAATAAGGCCCATTGTTTAAGACGATCACGTACAGATAAGAAAAAGCTTCCCATGACTAAAAGGGCCACAACAAATAGGGCAACTCCACCTAGTCCCCAGATTAAAGGTTTCATTACATTTAAGCGTTCAAATGCTTTATCAACATATAAACGTTGATCAATTTTCACGCCATTTAACACGCTTTTTATTTCCGAAACTAAAAAGGCTTTTTCATTAGCATTAGCCGCTTTTATTTGCACTAAATTATATTTATTTTTCAAATTCAATTCATTTTGTAGCCACTCAATAGGAAAGAATGCAGTTTGCTTCATTGCAGACATTGTTGGTGGATTAATAATACCAACTACTGTTACTGTTTTTTTATTAAAAGGTGGAAAAGGCATTTCAATTTTTTCACCTAATTTAATCCCATTTTTCTCTACATAGGATTTTGTAATCGCAACTTCTGCCCCTTTCTCTGGATATCTCCCTTGATCAATCTTATAAGCACGGATTTCAGGTGAATTTGGTTCGACTCCCCAATACGCCGGTTGGTTTGAAATTTCCGATTTATTAGGTATTACATATGGTATTAATACCTTTGATACAGTTTTAAGGTTTTTAATATTTTTTATTTGATCTACTTCTTTGTCATCTAAATATTGATCATTTTTCATATAACCGAATTGCAAATTGTAGTCACCGTAATTGTTCTTAACTTGCTGTTTTACTGTTTCTTCGACAGAATTATTTCCTAGTAACAACATTGTGGCTAACATAACACCTAAAGCTGTACCAAGGGCAATAAGTGATGTTCTTAATCGGTTTTCCTTAATTGATTTTATAGCATATTTGAAAATCCACATTTTCAAAACCTCCCATTCTATTGAAAGTGTGTGTTCATTATTTCTTGAATACGCTTAACTTTCTCTGAAATCTTTTCGTTCGTTTCCTCGTATTCATGAATTATTAAACCATCCAATAGAAAAACAACCCTGTCCGCATGAGCTGCTACAAAAGGATCATGTGTTACTACAACTGCCGTTTGATTTAAGTCATCACAAGCATTCCTAAGTACAGTAATTATATTTTTACTATTTTCAGAATCTAATGCTCCTGTCGGTTCATCTGCTAATATAATTTCAGGATCATTAGCAAAAGCTCTAGCAATCGCTACTCGTTGTTGTTGACCTCCAGAAAGTTGAGAAGGAAGATTTTCCTCCTTGCCTTCTAAACCAACAATTTTCAAAAGTTTTTTTGCTTGATTTGTGGCTTTTTGTTGTTCGACATTATCCAATAATAAAGGAAGGGTAACATTTTCTTCCGCATTAAAAATAGGTATTAAGTTAAACTGCTGAAAAATGAATCCTATTTTCCTTCTTCGGAATAGTGCCAATTCTTTTTCATTCATCATTGAGATTTCTGTATCCCCTATTTTAACTTCTCCTTTTGTCGTTTGATCTATCCCCCCAAGTAATTGCAACAAAGTAGTTTTACCTGAGCCACTCGCACCCATGATACATAGGAATTCTCCTTGCTTTACTTCAAGATTTACCCCTTTCAGGATGTTTATCATTTTCTTTTCAATGAAAAATGATTTCTCTAAATTCTTAACTTCTATAATCCCCATAAATGTCTCCCTATATTAGTATTTATAAAACAACAGGTATCTATTACTTTCTTCTTAATGAAAAAGTAATAGATACCTGTTGTTTTATAGTATATTAAGGTTTAATTAGCACTCTACTTATTCACCTGGTGTACTATCTTTGCAAATACCACCAACTACAGTGTAGGAGTAGTTATTTAACCAAACTTCAAAACCACAGCCTTTTACTACGTCAAAAGCATTTCTGAATTCGTCAATTGTTAGGAAATAATATTTTTCGCAAATAATTGTTCTAATTACTTTTTTTAGTTGAAATTACATATTTTATACCATAATATTCCTTATGATATAATACTATTAAAATATATTCAATAATATTTTTGTATTTTTTGACAATTTTCTACACCTTTTATATTTCTGGTTCCGGTGCAAAAACTTCAAGATACATGCAAGTAACCTCTAAATCTTGGACATACTGATACTATTACTCTAAAAAAGGTGTGTGATCGGTATGAAAAAGGAAAATTTGTTCAAATGGAAGCATTATCAACCTGATATGATTTTATTAACTGTGAGATGGTACCTACGGTACAACCTCAGTTTTCGTGATTTGGTAGAAATGATGGAGGAACGAGGTTTGTCTATTGCTCACACCACCATTATGCGTTGGGTGCATCAATATGGACCTGAATTAGACGAAAGAGTACGACGTCATCTTAAGACGACAAATGATTCCTGGAGAGTCGATGAAACGTATGTGAAAGTAAAAGGTCAATGGATGTATTTATATCGCGCAGTAGATTCTGAAGGAAACACCATTGATTTTTATCTAAGTGAATCAAGAGATAAACAAGCAGCCAAGCGCTTTTTCAAGAAAGCCTTGGCTGCTTCTCATATTTGTAAACCTCGTGTTATAACAGTAGACAAGAACCCAGCCTATCCCGTAGCGATTCAAGAGTTAAAAGAAGAGAAACATATGCCTGAAGGCATACAAATAAGGCAAGTTAAATATCTCAATAATATAGTGGAACAGGATCACCGTTTCATTAAGAAACGTGTACGTTCTATGTTAGGATTCAAGTCATATGAAACAGCCACTTCTATATTGAGCGGCGTTGAAGCCATGCATATGATGAAAAAAAGACAACTTAACCTACAGGTGAAGTCTGCTCAAAATGAAGTTGGGTTCATACATAAGTTGTTTGGAAGTGCATCATAATCTGTCATTGAATAGGCCATGTAGGTTCTATATCTCTATCAAATGGTTTTTGCACCAGAACCATAATTAATGTTCAAAGAAATATAAATTCCTGTTCCTGGATCAAAAAGATAATTTCCTATATTTTCATTCACATAGTTAAAATTCACTTTCAACGCCCCTTTTCCAATATTAATTGATAAATAAGAAGATAAATTGGAACAAAGAGAGACTCTTTTTCGGGAGATGGGCATAGAAACCTATATATGCAAATCCCCCTTACAGAATGCTCTTAACTATATAGTCTATTTATTGTTTAACAGGCTTTTCACAATATTTTTTTGCAATTGGGCATACGGCAACCATTCGTTACTTTTAGAGCCGCTCAAGAAAAATAGACTAAATAAGCCTACTTTTTAGTTTTTTTGTATTCGGTAAAGTGAAATTAAAGTTAGAAATTACGTGTTCGGTAAAGAAAACTACTAATTTTTTATTGAATAACTATACCGAAGTCACATTCTGTATAGTAAAACACCTTAAAAACTATAAAAATTGCGAGTGGCTCCAAAAAGAAGGAATGGTTGCCATACCTCTAGTAGCCAACGGCTACTAAAATAATATCTTTTTTAAATTGTTTTCCTTTAAAATATCTCATTTGTGATTCTCCTCGCTCTGTTTTGCAAAAGTTTAGCTTACTTTTAAAAACTTTGCAACAGAACCTATAGTTGCATAATAAGTACTCCCCAATCGCTTATCTAGTTTGATGTTAATCAACTTTGCAACAGAATTCTAAAAAGTTATATTGATAAAAAATAAGAAAATTATATTTATATTTTATTCTAAAGGTATTGTTTTATATGGATTTTGTAAATCATTACAATGATTCTTTTAGAGGAAACTAGTCTTTGCTTATAATATTTAGCTTAATATGATCATTTTTTAATGATAATTATCTGTTTTTTATTGATAAAATTCTAAAATATAGTTTTATTTTCAAAAAATTGTTATTATTTATTTGAAATAAATTATATCAACTTAAAGACATTTGAAGTTTTAAAAAAACAAAATTATGAAAATATGCATGATTTTGTTTTTTGTTTGGTTTTATTATATTTTCTCGATATAATAAAAAACAATTATTTAACAGTTTTCCTTAATTTTTATGAAAAAATATCAAACTGGATGAACTGTAAACTATAACTATACTTGGAGGAAAAGTCATGTATGCAAAAATTATTGAAAATAAGCTCGAATCTTTGAAAGAAAGCGGACAATATCGAGAATTTGTTACAATTAATCGGATGCGTGGCCAATATCCTTTAGCACAATTGAATGGCCAGAAAGATGGGCAACCAGTTGTCGTTTGGTGCAGCAATGACTATCTAGGAATGTCTCAGCACCCAATAGTTACCGAAGCAATGCATGATGCAATTCGAGCGTTTGGTGCTGGTTCAGGCGGATCTCGAAATATAGGTGGTACACATTATCATTACGCTGCACTTGAATCTTCACTTGCGGAATGGCATGGTAAAGAAGCCGCATTAGTTTTTCCTACAGGATATGGCTCGAATGATGCAACATTACAATGTTTACTTCGTCTATTTCCAAATTGCATAGTATTTTCTGACGAACGAAATCACGCTTCAATTATTAATGGTATACGTAGCACTCAAGTCGAACGAGCGATATTTAGACATAATGATGTTGACCATTTGGAAAAGTTACTTGCAGCTCAACCACATGATCGAGCAAAAATTATTGTGTTTGAATCAGTATACTCAATGGATGGCGATATCTCACCGATTCAGAAAATTGCGGATCTTGCAGATAAATATAACGCTTTAACATTTCTTGATGAAGTACATGCAATCGGTATGTACGGTCCTCGCGGAGCAGGAATAGCTGCTGAACTAGGTCTTGTGGATCGATTGGACTTTATTCAAGGAACAATGGCAAAAGGTATTGGAGTAATCGGGGGATACATTGCAGCTTCATCATTACTAATTGACGCTGTTCGTTCTTTTGCATCTGGTTTTATTTTTACAACATCCTTACCACCAGCTGTTGTCGCAGCCTGTCATGCTAGTGTGGAACACTTAAAATCTTCAGATAACGAGCGGAACGCTCTACACCAAAAAACTAGCATGTTAAGAGAAGCACTTGCTCAAGCAAATATTCCGATAATGGACTCAAGTGAAACGCATATTCTCCCTGTACTGATTGGTGATGCAAAAAAATGTAAAGCTGCTGCCCAACGTCTACTTGAACAACATCACGTCTATCTGCAACCTATTAATTCACCAACGGTTCCTGTCGGCACAGAACGCTTCCGAGTTAATGTTACACCAAATCACACTGAGGAGCAGATAGCACAACTGGCCGTTGCATTAACAGAAGTTTTTAATTATTTCGATATTCCTTTCGCACAGCAAAACGAAGTGTTACACGTATGACAATTTTTATGTACATCTTCTGCTTAATAGTTTGGGGATTAAACTTTATTGCAGTAAAAATACAAGGTACTCCTGTAAGCCTTGAATTGTCATTAACCTATCGCTTGGTAGGGGCTGCACTAATGTTTATTGTCCTCATGTGCGTGGTACGTCCAAATGGTAGGCCTTCTCGTAAAGATGTTTTCCCCCTTGTTACTTTTGGGGTATGTAACTTAGCTCTAAGTTACTTGTGTTTATACTACGCGACAATTTGGATTTCTGCTGCACTAGTAACGCTGCTGTTTTCACTGAAGACAGTTCTGACACCAATTGCACTTCGTATATTTCTAGGTGAGCGTCTTCATCCTCGAATTCTAATAGGGGGAATAGTTGGTATTGCAGGTGTTTCTATATTAGTTTATCCATTACTAACACAGGGCTCTAGTACAAGTGATCTAAAAGGAATAGGCCTCGCATTGTTTGGAACTATACTTACAGCTATTGGTGACGCAGCTTCCGCTCGAAATGCACGACGTGGTATTAATGCTGTTTATTCGAATAGTGTTGGCTTTGTTGTGGCTTCGATACTTTTACTTGCTGTTTGTACCTTTCAGGAACAGAACTTTACACTACCAACGTCCGTTTCTTATCTTGGAGCTTTGGCATTTTTAACTGTATTTGCTTCCTTTGGGGCATGGATGTTCTACCTCAAGCTAGTAGAACGAATCGGTGCATCAGTTAGTAGTTATATGGTGGCACTTTTTCCGGCAATAGGTGGGGTTGCCTCTGTTGCGATTGGAGATTCTACACCTACTCTCTATTTACTGTTCGGATGTTTATTTAGTTGCATTGGAGCAGCAATTGCACTAGGATTTCGCTTACCATACAGGAGTCGGAATGTTATGAGAAATGAAAGCCCAGGGAATTAAAAAATTCCCATGGGCTTTATTTATAAAATATAATACTGTTTCCTTATAGTATGAACAGATCTACAGGATTTCTAGTGTAATTGTAAATAAGGCATAACTACCTAACAAATTGCATTCTCTATTTACTGATTTTTTAAATAAACATGATCGTTCACCTTCAATAATGATAAATAAATCAATACATCTTTTTATTAAAAATTATTGTTAAAAATATCAAAAAACTCTTTATATTGAATAGATATCTTAATAAACGGATGGATCGCTTATTATAATCCGTATTTTCATTACCTTTCAGTTATGAAATATTTTCTTAATACAAAAACATTTTATTAATGCATCCCTACTACTAATAGTAAGGAGAAAGGATAATCATGAAATATAAATCAGTATTTGATATTATTGGTCCTATTACTATTGGAACACCTAGTGCTTATGGAGTAGAAGCAACAAAGATAGGACATATTGTTCGTCAGCTATTTTTAAAGCCTCCAGAAAAAATCGAAATTTCTTTATATGGGGCATTCAAAAAAACTGATTGCACTTTTGGGTCAGACGTAGCACTTGTTGGTGGTATTTTAGGCTTTGAAATGGATGACTCACTATTCTCTAATGCACTTACAATTGCAGCAGAAAGAGGAATTACAGTTAATTGTATAGAAGAGATTGCAAAACCGTCTTATCCCAATACAGTAAAGATTACTTTATACAAAGGTGAAGATAAAATTGAGATGATTGCTTGTTCGATTGGTTGGGGAAAAATCAAAGTTATTGAGATTAATGGTTTTGATTTGAATTTAAATAAAACAAGATCAGCTCTTCTTATTATGAACAATGATCATTTTGGTACCATTTCGTCTGTAACTTCTATATTAGCAACACGTAAAATTAATATTAATATGATACGTGTATCGCAAAAGGAAAAAGGAAAAATATCTCTATTGGTAATTGAAACTGAGGAACTATTAAATCATGAAGTAATTGAGGAAATTAAAGGATTACCAAAGATTTATCAAACACTAGTCTTAAGTTAGACAGTTCTATCAGCATGTCCAGGTTTTTGAGATTAGTTACATAAGGCATATAGTTTTTGCATCAGAACCGGAAAAGACGACTGAAATGAAGTGCACCCCCAATTGTTAGACACAGTTTAACAATTGGGGGTGCACTTTTTTATGGCTAAATTTTCTTCGCAAGACAAAATACAAGCGATGCGACGGTATTTAGATGGGGCTGAAGGTGGAGGAACAATTTCTACATCTGTAGGTGTTGATGCTAGTGAGCTCTATCGATGGATTAAAAGATATGAATCTTTAGGTGAAAAAGCTTTTAAAAAACGATATACATCCTACTCTTCCGAGTATAAACTAGATGTACTTCATTATATGAATGAACAAGGGACATCTATCAGGGAAACAGCGGCGCTTTTCAATATTCCTTCTTGCGAAACACTTCGAAAATGGAAAGTAGTTTATGAAACAGGAGGATTGGATGCCCTACAATCAAAGAAAAAGGGGCGTCCATCCATGGAAAAGAAAAAAACAAGTACAACTAAAGGACAAAGTGTAGTAGAAGGTTCAATAGAGGCCCTACAAGGGGTCACTATACATGCCCATCAACTTAAGAATTTTTTAATGCCCCCAAAACGAAAAAATGAGCTGACTTTTCAGAGTAACTATCTGTAGAGAAAGAAAATTTTCATTTAGGGGGTACTTCAAAACCTTAGCTTGATGGTGATGGGGTAGTACCAGCGTTCTTACAACTAGGAGGATTATAAAATCTTTTTACTGTTACAGGATTCATAGAAAAAAACATCTATCCAGTAACTAGAACTAAGGAACCGCTCCTATATCTATTCAGAAGCGGTTCTTTAGTTCTGGTCCATTTATCTGGGGTTATAATTATACCACTTGCCTACTTATCTTATAGCTTTTGAGAATATATCCACACATGTCGGCATATATCTTAAACACAATAGATATGCGAAAGGGTGAGAGTGTGATTTCATCATATTCGGTAAGATATATTTTAATAACGGGTAATACTTTTATAAAAAAAGTAATCACTGTATATGCATCCTCTGAGTTCTTTGCTATTGAAAAAATCAAAAAAGAATTAGCACGCCGTTTTTCTAACCCTACAAAAATTGAAGTCTATACGGTATAGATACTTAAAAACAATTAAAAAGAAAGGGAAAGGAGAAAGGATGGAATAATATCGATTTCATCCCTTTTTATTTCGATTTATTATATATTAATTACATATTAAAATTCATCTTCACCAATTAAATTCCCCGCATCATTATCTTTGATTAAACGTTGCTTTAAATAATTTTCTTTTGTCGTTCTATCATCTTTATGACCTACTGTGGCTGCAATAAGATGTGGTGGTAACTCTTTGTAATCGTACAAGTACTGTACATAAAAATGTCTAAAGAAGTGAGGGGTTATCCGAATGTCTTTCGTAAACGGGAGACCCGTATCCTTAATAATCTTTGTAATGTACTGAGATAAATAATTTTCTCGATATGCTGTATGATTTTTGGTTTGAAAGATAGTACCACCATTTTTATTGCCTATATTAGTAGGAAGTCGTCGGCGTATACGAAAGGCAACAATACGATTAAAAATCTCCTTATTAATAGAAACAATCCGTTCATTATCTCCCTTTGTATCCACTGTTAAATAGTAACGTCCACGTATAGCATCATACTCAAGACCTTCCCACTTTGCATGCGCAACTTCTGCAACACGTAACCCTGTTGTCGCAAGAATAGATAATAAAGCATAATTAATCTCGTTATCCTGGTAATAGCGAAGTAACTGCTTTACTTCTTCATAAGATAAATCTCTCTTTGGTTTATGATGCTTGCCTACTGTGGTACTCAATACTTCTACATGGAGTGGCTCTTGAATATATCCGATTTCATATAGCCATTTTAAATAGGATCGAATTACACCTAATTTTCTACTTATAGTTGATGGTTTGTATTTCTCCTTGGATTGATAGGAAATAGCCTCTTCTGACAACCACCTCTGATAGTTACGAATGTGACGTTTTCGTAGATTCCTCCATACACAACCATCCTCGTAGTCTTTTACATCTTGCTGCAGAAATTCTGTACTTTGTTTGATGAAAAAATAGAACTGGCTTAAATCACGTGCATATAGAGTCCTGGATGCATCCTTTATACGTTTTTCTTGATCAAAATGTGTTTGCCGATTTAAGTAGTAGTACAATATTTCTTCATCTGAAAATCCCTCATATGTATATGAATCTTCTCTTTCATTATTTTCCTTTTTAAATTCAGCTTCATTTATATAATCAAGATTCCATAATGCAATTATGTTTGCGAAATTTTGTTTTTGTTTCTCTATGTTTTCTAAAGAAGTTTCACTATGAATTGTTTTCAATTCAAATTTCATTGTCATTCAACTCCTTATTAATTCCTTTTATATCTATCATTATAACTGAATTACATTCAAAATTATTTACATAGTAAGATTAAATTTCATAAAAATGAAAGTTTAATATGCCCATAGAAAACCCCCCATTTTCTATGGTTATTATGTGTTTACTTTTATTCATTCTTACTCATTCGGTTTATAATATAATAAAAATGAATTTAATTATAAATTATATCCCGTTATTAGATATCTATTTAAATAGTTTACTTTTTATTTATGTTATAATAAATTTAAATTATCTTTTTTATAAATTATAATTTACATAATAATATTATTTCTTATATATAAATGGAATATTAGGGGGAACGTAAATGCTTAGTACATATGAAATAAATATGACCACGAATGAAGTAAAAGAGTACTTAGATATTAGTCACTTCACATTTAATAATTTGATGAAACAGGGACAACTAAATCCAATTAATAAGGATACATGGCGTTTAGATGGAAGTTTTTTATTTAAAAGAGAAGAGGTAGAGAAATTAAAAGAAGAACTTGAGGTAGAAGGAATTACTTTATATCAAGCAAGCA
>NZ_KB895618.1:0-13324 GCF_000374885.1 Bacillus sp. 105MF
ATTATCTTGCTATACAAAATAAGAGGAGGAAATAATATGGCAATCGCAATGGCAGTTTTAAAATTTTTAGGTGGAATCATCCCATTAGTAGGAGAGCTTTTAAAAGCAGTAATGTAAGTTCATTATTCCGCAATTGCAATTATATATATATAAATATCATACGAATGATCTGTATATCAAGAATGAATTGATGTGCAGATCATTTGTGTGAGCAAACTTTAAACAAGAAAAAGAATCCCAGAAATCATAAGGGATTCTTTTTCTTTATGTAATTACGGCATTAACATTTTTGCTACAGATAATGATGTCCTATGTAAACTTTATATGTATAGGTTATTCATAGTTTAAATAAGATGATTTTTTAATATATTTGTCGAATTATTTGTTGTTGCAACATATTAATTAAAGCGAGGTTTATGAGTTATGATTCGGTTAATCGAGGAAACAGATGCAGAACCTTTTTTAGAATTATGTAGAAAGATTGATGAAGAAACGGAATTTATGTTATTTAAGGAAGGGGAGAGAACTACTACAATTGAACAACAAAAAAGTGCTATCAAAAGAATGTCTCAATCTTCTAATTCAGCTATTTTTGTTGCTGAGATTGAAGATGAATTAGTAGGATACTTGATGGCAATTGGTGGTCAACCTAAAAGAATTAGGCATAGTGTTTATATTGTTGTTGGTGTAACTCATGAAAATAGTGGAAAAGGAGTTGGAACTAAGTTATTTAAAGAACTTGAAAATTGGGCAAAGACTTTTGGTGTAATCAGATTAGAGTTGACTGTAAGAGTAAATAATACATCAGCTATTTCTTTATATGAGAAATTAGGTTATGAGATTGAGGGCATAAAAAGAGGTTCTTGTGTTGTTGATGGAGATTTAGTTGATAGTTATTATATGTCTAAGATTTTAAATGTATAGGTTTTACTTCTGATAACGAATCTTATGTCATCAACGCTTATAATAAGATAACAAAATGTAGAAAAGTAAAAATTTCGTTTAGGGGGTACCTCAAGACCTTAGCTTGATGGCCATGTGGTACTACCCCTATGTGAAATGTAGTAATTATTATTGTACTTGGACACAATTCATTTACTACAGTATTAAGTATATCACTTACATCATGTATCTTTTATAAAGAAGTATGTCGAATTCAAGAATATTAGTTTTATATGAAAAAGAAATATATAACCTTGAAATTAAAGTCTTTGCAATTGTCCATATTTTTATTTCATATAAAACTTTCTAAATACAGATAAAATGATAAGTATAGAATCATTTCATCTGTATTACAATAACTATGAGCTTTCTTCTTTTGTTAGATGACTATGTTTTTTCGAATAAACAAAGTATACAACTACTCCAATTGCTAACCAAACACCAAAGTACACCCATGTTGTTAACGGTAAATTTAGCATTAAGAATAAACAGCAAACAATTGAAATGATCGGCAAAATTGGTACAAGTGGTACCATAAATCCACGCTGTAATTTCGGATGTGTTTTACGAAGGATGATAACTGATACACCAACCATCGCAAACGTTAATAGCGCCCCAATATTCGCTAAATTCGACAATTCTTTTAAATCGATAAATCCAGCAATTAAAGCACTACCAATCCCTGTTAACCAAGTTGAAAATGTTGGTGCTTCTGTCTTCTTGTTAATTTTCGCGAAAGATTCTGGCAATAAACCGTCACGACTCATTGCAAAGAATACACGTGTTGTTGCGTAAATATAAGCAAAAATTACAGCCATAATACCAATTACAGCTCCAATAGCAATTACACCAGCTGCTTTATCTTGTCCTACAACTTCTAATACATAAGCCATTGCTTCTGGTACATCTAACTCTTTATAAGAAACCATACCAGTCATAACAAGACAAACCACAACATAAATGATTGTACAAATAACTAACGAAGCAATGATACCAATTGGAAGGTCACGTTGTGGATTTTTCACTTCTTCTGCTGAAGTTGCTAATGCATCGAAACCTAAGAAAGCAAAGAATACTGCTGCTCCTCCGGCAAAGACTCCACTTAAACCATACGGTGCAAATGGTACCCAGTTTTCTGGTTTTACGTAGAATACACCAACCGCAATGAATAAGATAACAATAGCAATTTTGATTAATACCATTGCGTTATTCACACGTTTACTTTCTTTCGTACCACGTGATAATAGCCATGTTAGTACTAACGTAATGACTACTGCTGGTAAGTTTACGATACCACCTTGTGATGGAATCGTTAACAGTTCTTTTGGAATTTCTAATCCAAATCCACTTATCAAGTTATGGAAATAACCTGTCCATCCACCAGCTACTGCTGCTGTTGTTACAACGTATACCGATAGTAAGGTCCATCCCATTAAATGGGCTACAAACTCCCCAATTGTAGCATAAGAATATGTGTATACACTACCTGAAACAGGAAGTGTAGAAGCAACTTCTGCATAACATAATGCTGCAAATCCGCAAACAATAGCGGCAATCATAAATGAAAAAATAACTGCTGGACCAGCATCTCTTGCTGCTACTAATCCAGTTAATACAAGAACGCCTGTACCAATTATTGCGCCAATTCCTAGCATTGTTAAGTCAAATGCCCCTAAATTTTTTGACAAAGTTTTACTTTTACTTTCTTCTAACAATTGCATAACAGATTTCTTTTTAAACAGGTTGGCCATGATATATGTCCCCTTTTACCAAAGAAGAGCTAAGATGTCTTCTCCTAGCTCTTCTTTGGTAAAATTAATTTATTTTATAAGATATTCAAAGAGTTATTTTACTTCATTCGCAACAAAGAAATGCTCACATACACTGGAAATGCGTTTTAAGTCCACATTTCCACCTGAAATAACCGCTACTACTTTTTTACCTTTTGTATATTGATCAACTTTTCCTGCAAGAAGAGCAGCTGTAGCTAATGCTCCAGCTCCTTCTACAACAGCTTTTCCACGTTGTAGTAAGTCTTTCATGGCTACTTCTAATTCCTCTTCTGATACCGTTACAATATCATCCACTAATTCTTTAACAATTTCAAAGGTTAAGTCTCCTGGTATTTTAACAGCACATCCATCAGCTATTGTTGGTGCTTCATAATGGGATACAATTTTTCCAACATCATAAGAAGCTTTCATTCCATGGACATTATCAGCTTGAACACCAATAATATTAATTGATGGATTAAATGATTTAAGTGCAACTGCAATTCCTGAAATAATACCTCCACCACCAATAGGCACAATTACAGTATCAACATCCCACATATCATCAAGAATATCTAAACCAATTGTTCCTTGGCCAGCCATTACCTCTACATCATCGTATGGATGTAAATATGTTTCTCCTGTTTCCTGTATAATCTCTTCACATTTAGCCTTAGCATCATCAAAGGTATCCCCATGTAAAATAACTTCAGAACCATATCCTCTGGTAGCATCAACTTTGGCTTGTGGTGCAGAAATTGGCATAACAATTTTACTTTTGATTCCAAGTAAATGAGAAGATAATGCAACACCTTGTGCATGATTCCCAGCTGAACAAGCAATCACACCATGTGCTTTTTCTTCATCTGTTAAATTTGAAATCTTATTAAATGCACCACGAAACTTAAATGATCCAGTTAATTGCATATTTTCTAACTTCAAATGAATTTCTCCACCCGTTTTACTCGTCAAATAAAATGATTTAACAAGGGGAGTCTTACGTGCATTTCCAGAAAGAATTTGTTGAGCCTTTTTTATATCACCAATGTTAAGTGGTAAATTTTTGTTAATCATAGTAACACTTCTTTCAGTGGTTTATAATCTAACTCTAATGTCTTTCCTAAATTCTCATAGGTAATAAAACCTTTATAAATGTTTATACCAGATGCTAAAGCCGGTTTAGTATTTATTGCATTTTCTAATCCCTCTTTAGCAATTAATAATAAATATTCAATATTTCCATTTGCTAAAGCCATGGTCGAAGTACGTGGGGTGGCACCAGGCATATTTGGTACAGCATAATGGATTACATCATGCTTAATAAATATAGGGTTATCATGTGTTGTATAGTGATCAACTGTTTCAACTGTTCCACCTTGGTCAATTGCAATATCAACAATAACACTGCCAGGTTTCATTGATTGAACCATATATTCTTTTACAATTTTCGGTGGTTTAGCTCCTGGTATTAAGATAGTTGAAATAAATAAGTCTGCCTCTTTTATATGCTTTTCTAAGTTTTCAGTATTGGATTCAATAACCTCTACAGAATCATTCACATATCTTTCTTTTAAATAAGCAATTTGTGTTTTGTTTAATTCTAGAATAGTCACATGGCAACCAATTCCAATTGCCATATCACATGCATTAATAGATGCATTTCCTCCACCTAAAATGACAACATTTCCAGCAGGGATACCCTCAATTCCTGATAATAAAATCCCTTCTCCTTGATGTTGTTTTTCTAGATAATAAGCTCCCATAAAGACTGCACGGCGGCCAGCAATCGCACTCATGGGCTTTAACAGAGTCAAAACACCATCTTCACTAATTGTCTCTCCAGCAATTGCAGTAGTTCCTGCTTGTCTCATTGCTTCAACACACTCTTTAGAAGCTGCTAGATGTAAAAATCCCCATACAATGAGATCTTTTTTAAAGTAGTGATATTCTGCAGATAGTGGTTCTTTCACTTTGACTACCATATCGACGTCCCAGGCTTCTTTTTGAGTTACTATGCTTGCACCTGCATTTGTATATTCATCATTAGTATAACCAGATCCTAATCCAGCATCTTTTTGTACCAAAACTTGATGTCCCTCTGCAACTAATTTTTGAGCATTTTCGGGAGTCATTCCCACACGAGATTCACCTTTTTTTATTTCTTTTACTACTCCGATTTTCATACTCACACTTCCTTTTGAAATTAATATATCTAACAATTTAAATAAAAAATGACAAGTACACCAAACTTATTATGTGTATACATGCTATTTTTCATTTATCTCGCTGTTTTGCCCCTACAAGATAGCAAGATTCAAAACCCTAAGTCAATCAATTTGTGAAATCATTCACAAAATGTATTTATTTGCTCGGTAATAAAATTCTATCTTGAAAATTATTATTGTATAGCATTTTAGTCTGTGCTAGACTTTGTCACGAATAACATCTCTTCTGAATTTAAAGCAACTTATCATTATGTAATACAAATTAAAAATCTGTGCGTTGAGTATTAAATGTGTTATGAAGACTTCTCTACTAGAAGCATGACCAAACACATTTGTGAAGTATCTCACAAATGTGTTTGGTCATTAGTACTCATTTTCTATTCCTAATTCTAGGAAAATATATATTTAATTAGATATTCAAGTTTAAGCTTAAAAATATTATGTGAAAAACTAGGGATAATATCTAAATATGAGAACACCAAGTGCTGCGATTCATTAGAGATTTTGTTTATTTTTATAAAACAGGAGTGATTGTTATGTCACAACAACAACTAAAAAAAGAAATTGGTTTCTTTGCTGCTTTGACTACAGTTATTGGTACCGTAATAGGGGCTGGTGTTTTTTTTAAACCAACTGCATTATATGGTATCACTGGTACAGCCAGTTTAGGGTTGCTCGCATGGGTTATTGGCGGAATATTAACTGTTTGTGCAGGATTAACAGGGGCTGAATTATCGGCTGCTATTCCAGAAACAGGTGGTATGATGGCTTATTTAAAACGTACTTACGGAAATTTAACAGCATTTTTACTAGGTTGGGCTCAAACCGTCATTTACTTTCCAGCAAATATTGCAGCACTTGCTATTATTTTCGGAACCCAAACTGTTAACCTGTTTGGATTAAATGCTAATGAAAATAAAATGATGATTGTAGGAATTGCTGTTATAACTGCAACCTTTGTAACTCTTATGAACTTTTTAGGTGCTAAAGCTGCTGGAGGGATCCAAACCGCTTCCACTATAGGTAAATTACTTCCTTTAGCTCTTATTATTATTTTTGGTTTGCTATACAAAGGTGATGTAACTTTTCAATTGTACCCAATTGAGGCAGGACCAGATAAATCTTTTATATCCGCTCTAGGTTCTGGCTTACTTGCAACCATGTTTGCCTATGATGGATGGATACACGTAGGGAATATAGCTGGCGAAATGAAAAATCCCAAAAAAGATCTACCTAAAGCAATAATACTAGGATTATCAATAGTTACGGTCGTTTATTTATTAATTAATATTGCATTCCTAATGGTTATGTCTGCAACAGCACTTGCAGGAACTGATACACCTGCATCTGAGGTTGCAAAAATTCTTTTTGGTACAATGGGTGGAAAACTAGTTAGTATAGGTATTTTAATATCTGTATTTGGTACAATTAATGGATATATTATGACAGGTATGAGAATTCCTTATGCTATGGCATTAGAAAATAAACTACCTTTTAGTAAATGGTTTGCTACATTATCTAATAAGAGCAGAGTTCCTTATAATTCTGGAATATTTGTCTTGTTGGTTTCAATAATCATGATGCTTATAGGAGGGTTTAATACGTTAACAGATATGTTAGTATTTGTTATATGGATATTCTATACAATGACATTTTTAGCTTTATTCATTTTACGTAAAAGAGAGCCAGAACTTGCACGTCCTTACAGGGTACCCTTATACCCGATTGTACCGACGATAGCTTTATTAGGTGGCTTATTTATAGTCTTTAATACATTATTTACACAAACATTACTAGCCTTATGTGGAATAGGACTAACGGCTTTAGGCCTTCCAATTTACTTTATAATGCGTAATAAGCATATTGATGTAAAAACAGAGGATTAAATTGTTTCCAAATGTACGTTATCAAGACCTAAATTAAAAAAATCCCAATAAATAAAGGACAATACATATTTTATATGACTAATATGTATTGTCCTTTATTATTTAATTAAAACACCCGATAGTTTAATAACAGACTTCCCCTCCAGGCAATGTAAATACGTCAAACCCATCGTTTCCTTGTAATGTCCATCCTTCAAAGTAACTGCTAGCGTGAAATAATTCAAAGGTTAGATTATCTTCAAACTTGATAATAAATATTAGTTGTTCATAAAAAGAAAGGTTTAATATCTTCTTAGAAATAAGTAGTTTTTTTACGTTTTTATGTGAGAACTTTTTTGGTTCGGAAATACAATCCGTTTCACCTAGCACAATTTCTTTACCTTTACGAATTCTCCAAGGGCATTCGACCATTAGCCATCCTTTTTCAAAAATAATACTTAAAGATAGATTTTCTTCAGTATTTATATCTGTTACAACTTGACCGATAAAATAGCTAAAGTCTATTTTACTTAAAAATTCCACATTCAACCAACTCCTAAAAAGGCACTTCTAAGAACAATAATTCCACAATAAAATTTGTACTCCTTCTTCAACTATCCTGCACAGTTAGTGAAATAAGAAAGGTGAGTAAAGCTCTTATCGTAGCCTGAATTTTTTTGTATACATCCGCATATGCCACTTTCAATTGCTCTCGAAGCTGCTTGTTTTCCTCTTCTACTCTTTGATTCTTCGCTTCAATGATTTAATGATGGGGGTCTGTTGCAAAGTTTTTTTACACATAGAGACATGGGAAGATTGTGGTCAAATTTTATGAAACCGATAATAAATTCTGTAATTCGTTATACGTCGAAAAGACGGAGTCTGATTGAAGACTTCGTCTTTGTTTGTATATGGCATGAAGCGTTTCTATCCCTTTTATCGTATGTGGGGCATGACGAAGACTTTGAAATCCTAAGGAACGAGCGAAACGGCGCTTCACGTGTCGATGATCTTGCTCAATGAGATTATTGAGATATTTTGTTGTACGATGAAAGGTATTTTTGTAAAAGTCTATTCTCTGTAATTTTTTAAATGCGCAAATTAAGGAAGGAGCCTTATCTGTAGTCAGAACCGTATTTATCTTCCTAAGTCTATTAAAACGCCATAATTCCCTACTCTTGGTTTAGAAAGTAGGAAATATTTTTTGTAAAGGATTTATCGTTTTTTCTCAAAGCACTACATTTAGAAAGAATAACATTTTTTACACTTGGGGGTAGTTGGATTTCTTAAGTTGATGGGCATGTGGCGGCACCCTGAAAAGAAGTTCCTTTTTTCTGAAAAATGTATATAAATGCAAAATTAATAATAAATACCCAAAAGGATTTTATATTTCCTTAATTTATTCCTTTCCATCTACATTAATCATTTATTACAACAGCTTTCACGTTTAAAATAAGATGTTTCAACAAAGGAAAATATAAGTATCTTTATAATGAGTTCCCAATATAATCAATGTGTTAATCAAAGGAACTCTGTGTTATTTTTATTTTTTTATTAACTAATACAGCTTCAAACAATGGACACAATTGCTACATGCCAAGTGTAATTTATTACCCATTCAAAATTCTGTTTATTCAATCTTTCTAAAAATAAAAAAATATTAAACTCATAAATATACAAGTTATAATGAGGGCGTCGAGAGATAATCTATTACCTCTGGAGAAAATATCAAACCTGGTTCTGGTGCAAAATTCTAAAGACCTTGCAAGTAATCTTCTAAAATTGGACATACTGATACGATTACTCTAAGAAAGGTGTGTGATCAGAAGGGAAATTTATTCAACATGAAAATGGAAGCGTTATCATCCAGATCTTATTTTGAATTGGTCATTCTAATAACTTAGATTCAACTGCAATTAAAAATAATAAATTATGGGGGTGCTTATATGAACATGAATGTAGCATCTATTAAAGAAAAAAAGGTTGTTAAATACAAAAGTTGTTTTGATGTGATTGGGCCGGTAATGATAGGTCCTTCAAGCTCACATACTGCAGGTGCTTTAGCTATTGGAGCAGTTGCCAATAAATTATTTCAAGGTCTTCCAAAAAAAGTCGTGGTAAGGTATTATGAATCATTTGCTGAAACCCATAAAGGACACGGAACTGATTTTGCAATTATTGCTGGAATATTAGGATTTGCTACCGATGACAGCAAAGTGCCAGATGCTATTAAAATAGCAGAATCTAAAGGCATGGACATTACCTTTATTGAAAAAGCAGGTGATAGTCCTGCTGGTCATCCAAATACGGCAGATGTATATTTAGAAGATGAAAATCGAAGTATTAGAACGGTGGGTATTTCGGTCGGCGGCGGATTAATTGAAGTCAAACATGTTGAAATTGACGGATTTAGCTTAGATCTTCAGGGCCCATTGCCAGTTATTATTGCGATTTCCGAAAGAGCTGACTTTGAATTTGTCTTACGCAGGATCTTTAAACAATATGATGTGGAAATTAACGACTTTCATAGTTTAGAAGAAAGCGGAAAATATTTATATGCATTCGCTTTGGATTCGCTATTGTCTGGTGATGCTCAGAAGGAATTGGGAAGTTTAAGCAGTCTAGCTAATATCATTATTCTTTAGTTACATTAAGGGGTGAAAAAATATGTATATGACCATAAAAGAAATTGTGGATGCAGCTAATAAAAGGCAAAAGCCAATTTATGAATTAGCAATCGAACAGGAAATCGAACAAACTAAAACTTCTTATGAAGAAGTTTGGAGTAAAATGGAAAAAAATTTAGCGACTATGGAAAATGCCATAAATAAAAGTATCGAGGGCGACGGGGTATTTTCTCCGACTGGTTTAACCGGAGGCGATGCTGTTAAAATAAAAAAATATCGAGAAAACGGAAAAACTCTTTCTGGAGATTTGATGGTGTTAGGGATTCAAAGTGCTATCGGTGTTAATGAAGTAAATGCTTCATTAGGGGCTATTTGTGCGACTCCAACAGCAGGTGCGAGTGGGACAATCCCGGGAGTCCTATTTAGTATTAAAGATACGTTTCAGTTAGGTCATGAAGATATGGTCCATTTTCTATTCACTTCATCTTTATTTGGAATGATAGTCGCAAATAACGCTTGTATTTCCGGAGCGTACGGAGGATGTCAAGCTGAAGTAGGCAGTGCCTCAGCAATGGCGGCGGCTGCAGCGGTAGAAGCTGCTGGAGGAACGCCACAGCAATCTTCTGAAGCTTTCTCAACCGCATTACAAAATTTACTCGGTTTAGTTTGTGATCCGGTCGCTGGTTTGGTAGAAATTCCTTGTGTAAAGAGAAACGCCATTGGAACGGCAAATGCTTTAGCAGCAGCGGACATCGCATTAGCCGGCGTAAACAATATCATCAATGCTGACGAAGTTATTGAAGCGATGTATAGAGTTGGAAGACAGATGCCTCGCGAATTAAGAGAGACAGGTTTAGGCGGAATTGCGGCCACACCTACAGGGATTGCCATTAAAAGTAAAATTTTTGGAGAGAAACAATTAAATAAATAAATAAACGGTTATTTGAAATATTGTGAAATAGTTAACAATTCTGTTCTCTATTGTTCTCCTAAGGATGTCTGTATATTAAGAGCCATTGTCATTAAAATATACTACTATACAATTAAAATATACTACTATATAATTAAAATGCTTTGTAAACGTTAACAAATTCATCAGGTTGATGACTAGCGAATTTTTCGATTTTGATCAACTTAGAAGAAGGACACAAGATGTGGAGCATCTTGTAAGTAATTCATTTTTCAAGAATGGTCTATATTCCTAAGCTTTAAAAAGAGACGTAAGAATAGGATACAAGGAGGAATTATTATATGAATGGGAATACTGCAAAAACAATAGAATTTCAAGCTGAAAATACTGCAGTAAAAAATGAGAAATATCCAGACCCTAAAAAGTGGCATAAACAGGATACTACCTGGGCATTGAGCCTTTTTGGAACAGCAATTGGAGCAGGAGTACTCTTTTTACCTATTAATGCAGGTTCAGGTGGTTTATTATCATTACTGTTAATTACTATACTTGCATATCCTGTTATGTATTACTCACATAGGGCGCTTGCTAAAATGATATACGCTTCCAATTCTGCTGATGAGGGGATTACAGGTACAATAAGAGAGTATTTCGGAAATAAGGCAAGTATAATTTTTAACATAGTATATTTCGTCTCAATTTATACTATCGTGCTGATGTATTCGGTTGCACTTACAAATACTGCAAGTAGTTTTATCGTGCATCAATTGCACATGCAGGAGCCTCCAAGGGCCATTTTATCACTTGTATTAGTACTCGGTCTTATAGCTATACTAAATTTTGGTCAAGATATCACTGTAAAGATAATGAGCATGCTAGTATACCCTTTCATAGCTTCTCTACTTTTTATCGCAATATCTTTGATTCCAAAGTGGAATACGTCAATGCTTAGTTTTTCAAGTGTTTCTACTGCTTCAACAGGAACAGGATATTTTGGAACGATATTGATGATACTACCAATCATAGTATTCTCGTTTAATCATTCTCCTATGATTTCGTCATTTGTTATGAAACAGAGAGCTACCTATGGAATAGAAGCTACTGATGCCAAATGTGCTCAAATACAAAAAGTTTGTTATATCATGACATTCGTTGTTGTTATGTTCTTTGTTTGGAGCAGTACCTTGAGTTTGACTCCAAATGATCTTATAATGGCAAAAAAAGAGAACTTGTCAATCCTATCATATCTTGCTAATGAGCTTAATTCGCCTATAATCACTATTGCAGCTCCTATCATTGCTTTTATGGCCATAACAAAGTCCTTCCTTGGCCATTATATAGGAGCATATGAGGTAATGCGTGACATGATTATCAAGTCCAGTAAAACACGCGGAAAAGATATAGGAGAAAAAACAGTTAAGACAATGATCCTTACTTTTGTCGTATTAACATGCTGGTATGTTGCTTATGCAAATCCAAGTATTCTTGGAATCATTGATGCCCTTAGCGGTCCGTTAGTTGCTGCTATCTTATGTCTATTACCAATGTATGCGATCCGTAAAGTACCAGTACTAGCTAAATACAGAGGGAAAATGAGCAATGTATTTGTCATTATTATAGGTATACTTACTGTCCTAGCAAGTATTAAGTCATTATTCTAATTCACTATTGTTGGTTCTGGTGCAAAAATAGTGGGATATGAAAAAAGAACGAAAGATCCTAGCGGAATTGAATTTTCAGTTGTTAAACCAAAGAGATCATGGATAAGATATATCTATTTTTGGACAGACTTCTCACCTTGGGGAGTTTGTCCTTTTTTGATCATATGCATAACTTCTATTCCAGCAATCACTTTTTTAGCTGTTTGCAATGATTTTAATCCAAGCATATTGGGGTGCCGCCCCGTCGCCATCAAGCTAACAAAACAAAATACCCCCTAAAATGAAAAAATACGCTATTATTTCAATGTAATAATAAAGGTATAAGAAATACATACATAGAAAAAATATAATAGACAGAGGTAATTATAAGATGATTTTAAAACTAGCATTTATACTTTTTGGAGTACTCTTAGTATTATGGGATATATATAGTACTAAAAAATATGAAACATTTTTAGACAAAATCACTGGAATAGGACAATTTTTAGCCGGAATTGCATGTATAATTATAGGGATTTTAAACTTTATAAATGAAAGTAAACTTTTGAATATTAATTTACTTTCAGTGATGGGAGTAGCACCACTTGCCCATGAACCTAATATTTTGGAGTACCGCAAAACAAAAATTTCACCTCACCACAGTTGTCTATGAGAATTCAGTTCATTTTTTTGTTTTAGGGAACAATTAATTTCCAATACATGTCTTAATGCGAAAATGTGATATTTCATTGACCTTACTCAGGTATGCAATATTGCATATAAGAATGTATTGATAAAAATGTAAGCGCTTACTATAATGAAAGCATAAAGATAAATCACATCTTAGAAACAACAAAAGAGGAGGAAATAATATGACAATCGCAATGACAATTTTAAAATTTGTAGGTGGAGCACTTCCATTCGTTCAAGAACTTTTAAAAGCATTTATGTAAGTTCACTATTTAGCAATTATTTATAAATAATTATCATACCTTAATACGAAAAAAAGGAAGGAGTTGATTTTTTTGAAAATCAAGAAAAATACTAAGGGAATAAAATTACTAGCATGTTTATCAATTGGCTTATGCACTATTAATTATTCTTCTATTTCCTTCGCTGAAACAAAAACAAGTAATGCAGCTGATGCAACAAAAAAAGCTATTAACATTGATACTGGCATAGCAAATCTTAAGTATAATAATCAAGAGGTTTTAGCAGTAAATGGTGATAAAGTAGAGAGTTTTGTTCCGAAAGAAAGTACAAATTCAAATGGTAAATTTGTAGTAGTTGAACGTGAGAAAAAATCACTTACAACTTCACCAGTCGATATTTCGATTATTGAT
>NZ_KB895619.1:0-13008 GCF_000374885.1 Bacillus sp. 105MF
CATTGCTGACGAGAAGGAAACGGCGACGAAAGCGTAGCATCGGATGGCAGAGATGGAGTAATGAATATCTCTATGGTGTACTGGGGCTCTACTGGGACTGGAAAGTCCATTCCCTCAAAAGTGCAGAGGGATACCGATGAAAGTGTCTGCCATTTGATAGGTCTCATAACCCTTTTGATGAAGTTTATGGGGTGAGCTGCTTGAGGGAAAACCTCACGAGCAGTTCTTATGGGGAGGAGCTGGAAACGGGTCATAACCGATACTGCGCCAGTTCTTTACCCGACAGATTTTCTTTAAAACGTGGAAATCACTCTTTAAAATAGATTATTATCGCAATGTAAAACAGGAACGATTAGAGTGCCAACTATATGGAAAGCTCATCGCTATTTTTCTGTGCTCCTCTACTATGTTTAAAATGCGTCAACTACTTTTACAAAAGAAGAAAAGAGAATTAAGCGAATATAAAGCAATAGGAATGATCCAAGATTATTTATATCTTCTGTATCAAGCTATACAGAAAAACACCCAAGAGCTATCAAAGATTCTAATTCGCCTGTTCAACCTACTACAGAAAAACGGATGGAAATCTCATAGGTATGAGAAGAAGACAGTCTTTGATATTATGGGTGTTATCTATGAATATAGTGGATTTAGAAAACAAAAGAAAACTGCATAATCTTTAAAAATAATACATATTTAGGTTTATTTGCCATGTTCATTTTTACGGAGAAAAAGTGTTTTAAGAGTTTTTTATTTTATTTGAACGAAATTTCATTTTGTTTCTGTTCCTAAGTTGATGGGTATGTATGGTGACCCCTAATACGTTATACGTCGAAAAAACGAAGTTTGGTTGAAGACTTCGCTTTTGTTTGTATATGGCATGAACAGTTTCTATACCTTTAATAGTACGTGAGGCATGGCGAAGACTTTGAAAGCCTAAGGAACGGGAAAATCGACGTTTCACATGTCGATGATCTTGTTCGATGATATTATTGAGGTACTTTATTGTACGATGAAAGGTATTTTTGTAAAGACCTATCTCCTTTAATTTTTTGAATGCGGAAGCTAAAGAAGGAGCCTTATCTGTCGTCAGAACCGTTGGTTCTCCAAAAGTTCGAACGAGTCTTTTCATAAAAGCATATGCTGCTTGTGTGTCTCATTTTTGATGAAGTTGAATATCAAGTGTTTGTCCCTCTTTATCAATTGCTCGATATAAATAACACCACTTTCCTTTAATTTTGATATAGGTTTCATCCAAACGCCAAGATAACAATGTGTTTTTGTTTTTCTTCTTCCAAATTTGATGGATAAGATTTCCATATTCATGAACCCAGCGCATAATGGTTGTAGGATGAACCGAAACCCCACGTTCCTTCAGGATTTCAGATACATCGCGATAGCTTAAAGAAAAACGACAATAGTAGCCAACGGCTACCAAGATAATATCTTTCTCGAACTGTTTTCCTTTAAAATATCCCATTTGTTACGCTCCTTGTTTGTTTTTTACAGAGTTTAGCTTACTTTAGAAAACTTTGCAACAGAACCAAGAAGGGGATAAAAAACGTTACGATTACTACAACCTTTGGAGTACGGAGGATAAGAAAAGAGTAGATGAGCTTGTTAATGAAACAAATTCTCTTTATAAGAAAATTTATAAACATTTTAAATTTACCATAGAAGAAGCGCAAAAATTAGTTGATTTTCCGATAAAAAAACCAGATTATATTCCAGAAGGATACCATTCAGTGAATGAACAGGTTGACTCAAGCATTACAATAGGAAAACCAAAACCTGTAGTTAGAACTGAATATGTAGATGGGGATGCTGGTCAAATCTTCATCGAACAATCAGAAGTTCTAGGAGCGAAAGCAGATCCTTGGAATAAAAATGGTTTTCATATGTTTGAAGAGTATGAACTAGAGTTTGTAAAAGGTATGGAGAGGCTGGGGGGGAACCAAGTGACTTTTGGTAAGTCCAGTGATAGTAATGTAACAGGAATGAAGATGATTGTTCCTGCAAAAGATGGAAAGGGTGCGTATCAAATAGTAATAACCGTTAATATTTTAAACAAAGCTGAACTAGAAAAGATTATGATTTCCATGCTGAATTAAAAAACAGAGTGCTTAAGATGCTTATCTTAAGCACTCTGTTTTTTTGAGAAGAGCTTCTATCTTGAACTGAAGAAACTTAGGGTTTATAAAATAACTAAGATCTAATTAACCATAGAGATATAAAATTTTCACTTTGGGGGTATTTGTTTTTCTTAGCTTGATAGCGATGTGGCGGTACCCCATGCCTATCAACTTAAGAGAACAGATTAACCCCAAAAAGAAAAAATGAGTTTTTTTATTACAAGTTAACACAAAATTTCGTTCTGGGGGCACTATAAAGCTTTAACCTGATGGTGATGGATGTTACCCCTAAAAGATGATTTTTGAATATAATCTACGATAAATTTTGAGAATAAAAACCCTGTACTATTGTATTTCAGTTTTACTTATTGTATAACGGTGCAGGTTAGTTGAACAAATAAAGAAAAATGTAAAGGGATGAATAAAATTTTAGAACGTAGCAACCATATTATTCAAATTAAACCTTGGGAAGATAAGGACCTTGATTTACTTGTTCGTATTAATACCCCAGTGATGATGCAGCATCTTGGAGGTCCAGAAAATGAAGAGCAGATTTTGAAGCAACATAAACGGTATCTTGAACTGGTTAGTAGAGGATGTATGTTTAGCATTTTATCGTTTTCCGACAGAAGACTCCTTCCTCAAAAATGTGAAGGTGTGAAACACCAATTTTAGGTGGGAGATGAATGTCGGTAGGCCTAAGCCTACGTTTTTTTGTATACTGTAGATATCCTATAAAAAAGCGAGGTGCAACCCATGTTAGTAAACAAAGCATATAAATTTTGTATCTATCCAAATAAAAAACAAGAAATATTAATTGCTAAAACTATCGGTTGCAGTCGCTTTGTATTTAACCATTCATGCTATATATAAACAAAACCGCAGTTTGCGACCAAACTGCGGTTTTTCAACGTACAATGAATTGCAAAAGTTACTTACAATTGCATGATATTTAATCGCACCCAACCTGAATTTTTATCTGTTAAGAAACTTTGCAACAGAACCATTTTTTGTTATTTATACAATGGATTATCGACTTTTACATAAAAATAAGAATGAGCTTCTCCCATCATTCGCATGAGCGTCAAAGCTTTATAGTCTACCTTTTCTGCAAAGAAGACATCATAATCCGCTGCTGCATTTTGTGTATAGTGTGGGTCTTTCTGTAAATCTATGAAAATATTTTGTGTAACTCTTTTTACAATATTCCAAAGCAATTGTTCATCTGTTTTATAGAAACGGCTTACATGAATAAATAACTCTCCAAAGTGATTTTGCATAACGGAGTAAAATACTTTGTTTCGTACACTTTTTTCATCATCAACTAAAATGCGTGATTTGTGATGAAAGTTTGTAATGTCAATCCCTGCCTGTTGTAAACGACCACGGTGAACCCGAATGCCTTCCCAATCACGAACAAGAATTCGGTCTGGTGTGCCATCTTTTTTAAAGACAGGTACTGTATTTTGCAAATGGCCCTCTAAGCCAATTCCGTACATCACCATAAGTGGAATAAATCCAGTTAAAGCGTTGGCTACATATTTTTCAATAAATGAAACGATTGCATCATGTAATGGTAGACAATGCTTTGCTTTATACAGTTCGATAAGTTCAACAATAAGTGGTTGATTCGCTCCGTTTGCAGATGCAACAAGAGCAGAACCGACAATAGCCCATTCATCTTTATTAATATAGGAGTACACATTATCACGAATGACACATGCTAGATTTTCACTTCTTAAAGTTTGCATATCTATATTAAAGTCATTTGCACTGAGAAAATGTGCGCCAGCACGTTCCATAATCGGAATAAATCTTCTTTCATCGATACTTGTATCTTCTTTCATAATTTTTTGTAATATATTACTCATCAGTGGACCGTTATGAATCGTTTGTTCTGATAAGGTTCGCACTTCTCCTGTCAAATGAACATTCGTTGTTAACTTATAATGAGGTCTTCTTGTATCATACTGTGCTGGGAAGATGGTACGAAATGACATACCAGCTACATAAGGCACCTCATAATCAAAAATAATGATTTTTTCCTGTTCAATTTCTGTTTTGTATAACTCTTGCAATGTATGAATCGTTTGCCAAGGATGGATAGGTAATAGAAGATAATCATCTATTCTATCATCTAGCCTAATCTCTGCCTCGGCTTTCAGTACAGGCTCGAAAGAAAAGATGATAGGATTCCAATCTTGTGCTTTCATAAACGCAGTACTCACTTCTTTTTTATGAACGGCTACAAATCGAAGTGGAATCGTATTTTTAAACTCTGCTGAATACGCAATTGTTTCTTCAGGGTTTAAACCTTTTCGCATTTTTGCTCCAGGATGACAAGGGTGTCCTTCAATAACAAGCTGTTCAAAAAAAGCATAATGATCATCTGTTTGCGCAGCTGCTTCTAATGTTGATGCCTCAGTAGACTGTTCATGAAATGTATAGGCAAGCGATAAATTAGCAGCACTATTAGCTAAATCCTCTTCGAACATATGAAAATAAGAAGATAACCCTTCCCAACCTTCATGGAAAATTAAAGCTAACACTTCATTTGGATGTGTAATTTCTTTTTGTTCAGATGGTGATATGAGCATGTACGGCCCGTTTACAATTGGACGCTCGAAAGCATACATTTGTTGAACTGGTACGAGTAAGTAGCAGTCTTGTTTCTTAAAACATAAAGCTTGTATTATGGAAGATTTTTCAAAGTGCTGCTGGTGTGTATGTATATAATCCAGTAAATAATCTGGACAACTGTACGCTGAAATAGAAACAAACGTCTTAGCTGACTTTTGAAATGTCACCACAGTATCCATTAGATTACTTATATTTTCTCGGATGACAGAAGATAGTAGTCGTTCTAATATACCGTTCCGACCTTTATATAAATTTTGTTTATATATTTCATGTAGCGGTGGATGGTTTTGCTGTAAAAAAGAAAATAATGTTTGTTCTTCTACCTCAAATGAATGAATGCTGTGTAAGTGCATAGAAACCACCTTTCTCAATTTTAGCTCTTTACAAAAAAGAGAGAATATTTTATATTGTCCTTACAATGATGTTGATAATCAATTTCAATTATAAAGAGTGAATTGAAAAATGCAACAAAAAATTCGAGGTGATTCTTATTCGAAAACTGTTTTTTGGTAGTTCATTTTTTTTGTTTATGGGGAATTGGCTCGGAATGACTGCTATTAATTGGTATGTCTATGATTTGTACCATAGCGCGACATATTTAGGATGGTTAAACTTTGTACGACTCATTCCAATCGTATTATTTAGTGTGTATGCAGGAAAGCTTTGTGATTTGTATCCACGAGTCAAATTAATGAAATCATATTCCTTATGGGGATTTGTATTGACAACTTTACTTGCGGTTTATGTTGCTTTAGTTACTCCTTCATATTTTATTTTTTTACTTTTTTCATTTATTCGTGGGGTCATTAGTGCATTAGAAACACCAAACCGAAATACACTTCTTTCAGATATTGATACAAATAATCAAATTAGCAAACTGATTTCCATGCATTCATTTGTCATGAATGTTTGTCGATCAACCGGACCGGCATTAGCAGGATTTCTTATTGCAGCAGGGCATATCGAATTAACATTTATGATGCAGGCTGTTTGTTCACTTATTGCTTGGATTCTTGTGATACCAATGAAAGATCAACCAATGAAAAAACGAAAAGAAAAGAAAAAAGCGAGTTGGGAACAAATTGCTGCTTATTTTTCTTATGACAAAATGGGAAGAAATATCTTTGTGACGTCACTTATTACAATGGCTTTTGGTTTTTCCTATACGTCTGTTTTACCAGCGCTTGTTTCAAAGCAATTTACGGGAAAAGCAGAAGTGTTTGGAATCGCTATGTCATCAGCTGCAATTGGTGCGATTATAGCTACTGTGATTCTTCCAAAAGCATTGACATATATTTCAGAAGTACGTCTGTATTATGTTAGCTTACTTGCATTTTCAGTTTCTTTAGCATTACTGATTGTTAGTAATACATATGTATTTTTTATTCTTTTATTTTCTATTGGTCTATTTGGTCAGTTATTACGATCAAGTAACCGTGTCTATTTTCAGCATCATGTCCGTGAAGAAGAGAGGGGACTTATGCTTAGCGTAGTACTGATGGATCGAGGGATGATTCCACTTGGTTCTATTTTAGTTAGTTATTCCATTGAATATGTTGGTATTGCTCAAACATTTATTTTGATGGGAATTGTATGTATGGTCCCGTTTTTATTTCAATTTATAAAACTGAAACAGCAAAAAGGAAAGGTGAACGAATTTGTCAATTCAAAGCAAACAAGTTAATAGAGTAAAAGCAGAACGTAGTATTTTAAATCGTTTTTGCAATTCATTGATTCGGGAGAAAGTGCTACAAGAGAACTGTGCGATATTGAAACATGAGCATGATATAGAGATTGTAGATAGCATGAACGATGTGGAATTATTGTTAGAAGTAAAACAAGAGGGAGCGTTTGAACGATACGAGTTTATATTCCCAATTCGTTTTAAAGTTCGTGGACATATACGGTGGATTGATTCATTGTCAATGTTTTGGGAAGAAGTCGCTCCGTTCTTTCGTATTCATATTTCACAGTCTTTACAAGAAGAACTGGAAAACAGTGTAACCAATTTAGCACTAGCATACGAAGCATGGGATCGGAAACAAGAATGGGTGAAACAACAATTAGAGACAAACGTTTTGTTTGTAACAAAAACAAATCCTAATAACTTATATCAATTTTTAAAAGTTTTACAAACATGTATACCATTTGATGAGCTTACTTATACGGAATCACTTGTTATTGAGGGACATCCGCTTCACCCATCTACGAAAACGAAACTTGGTTTATCAAGAGAAGAAGTGAAGTTGTATGCACCAGAATTTGAACATGTTGTTCCGTTACATGTTCTTCTCGTTCATAAAGAAGTAGCTGAAGTAACGGGAGATTATATGCAGAAACCACTTATATATGAAAATTCACCAGATTTATACGAAGCAGTACACACATTACTTGTAAATAAAGAAAAAAGAATGGAAGATTATTATCCATTTCTCATTCACCCATGGCAGTATGAACATGTATTACAAGAAGAATATGGTTCAGAGCTAGAAGCGGGATGGATTATTCCAGTGCCATATCAACTATCTTCACGTGCAACATTATCATTTCGAACAATGAATGTATTAAAATTACCATATCACGTGAAACTTCCAGTGAGAGCGCAAGCAACAAGTGCAGTTCGTACCGTGTCACCAGAAATTACAATAAATGGCCCACTATTATCAACAGTATTAGATGGCATCTATACAAAGGAACAAAAGTTAGAGCAGTCTATTGTCGTTGTAAGGGAACGAGTAGGAGCTTATTTTTCTAAACCGAATACTAGGGATTTAGGACGTAATTTAGCATTTATTTTACGGGAAGATCCCAATCAGTATAGAAGAGAAGGAGAATTATTATGGGTTGGTGCAAGTTTAACAGCCAATAATCCATTAAAAGAAAATGAACCTGTCATTTTAGATATAATGCGTACATATTTTGACAAAGAGGATATCGGTAAAAAAGAGATATTCTATTATATCGCTCATTATACTGAGAAAGTGATGTTGCCATTGTTAGAACTTGTTTTACGATATGGGATTGCCCTAGAAGGGCATATGCAAAATTCTATCATTGTGACAAAAAATGGTGAAGTACAACGTATTCTCATTCGTGATCTTGGTGGAGTAAGAATTTATAAAGAGAAATTGGCGGAGTTGATAGACCTCTCGGTTATGAAAGAAGTAGCATTATTTACAGAGAATATGACTGAAGTATATAACAAGTTTATTCATTCTGTATTGCAAAATCATTTTGGGGATTTGCTATTTACATTGGCTCGAGCAGTTGATGATATACAGGAAAAAGAGTTATGGAGAATTGTTGCAGCTTTGGTGGAAGATTTTATGGTAGGTGTAACAGAAGAGCAACGAGCAGCAATATTTGCACCTTTTATTGAGACTAAGGCATTATTTTCCATGAGGATATATAATCAAGCGAAATCGTATTTATATACAAACTTTGCTAATCCGCTTTGTATGTAGGAGGAGTAAAAATGCGGCCCATCATGAAAATAAACCTTTCAAAATTAAAGCATAATGCCATTATGATAAAACGATTATGCGAGCATGCAAATGTTTCATGTTTTCCAGTTACAAAAGGAGTAAGTGCTGCAACAGAAGTAATCGAAATTTTGAAAGAAGCTGGATTTACAAAATTTGCAGATTCAAGATTACAGCATCTTCATAAAATCCGTAAAATGATGGGAAACAGTGTGGAACTTCTTTTAATTAGAACACCAGCTTTATCAGAAGTAGAGGAGACGGTTCTAACTGCTGACATAAGTTTGAACTCTGAACTCTGTGTGATTGAGGCATTGGGAAGGGCTGCGACGAAATATGGGAAAATACATCGGGTTATTTTAATGATAGATTTAGGAGATCTTCGCGAAGGTATGTTGCCTCAGCAAATGGTGGAGGTTTCCAAAAGAGTAGTTGGGATACAGGGAATAGAGCTTGTTGGTATTGGAGCTAATTTTACTTGTTTTAGCGGTGTGATTCCAACTGAATCTTCGTTGCTAGAGTTAACACAATTGACTGAGCTAGTGGAAGAAAAAATCGGGCAGCCACTTTCCATTATTTCGGGGGGGAATTCCAGTTCCTTACCGCTTATCTTACAAAGGAAAGAAATAGGGCGTGTCAATTCTCTTCGAATTGGCGAAGCTATTTTCCTCGGGAAAGAAACAGCATATGGGAAGAACATTCCCTTTATGTACCAAGATATATTTTTGGTGGAAGCTGAGATTATTGAGGTTAAAAGAAAGCCCTCGATGCCTAGAGGTGTGATTGGAAAAAACGCTTTCGGTCAAGTTCCATGTTTTGAAGAAAAAGGGGAACGATTGCGAGCTATTGTTGCGATTGGCCGACAAGATCTTGATATTAGTGGACTATATCCACTTGATGGACATATCGAGATTCTTGGTGGAAGTAGCGATCATTTAATCGTTGATATAACAGATAGTAAGACATATCGAGTAGGCGATATAATTACGTTTCTTCCAGCGTATAGCGGTATGCAAAGCGGTATGGTTTCTTCACTTGTACACAAACAATATGTATTAGATGGTGTGTTACAAAAAGCGCTTGTTCTATAAAGTACAATTTGGGGTAGCGCCACATCGCTATCAAGCTAAGAAAAGCAAATACCCCAAAACGAGAAAATTGGCATCTCCAGGTGAAAATGTACAATTTTTTGTTTTGGGGGGGCGTTATAAAATTCTTAAGTTGATGGATGTGGTAGGGAAACGATTCTGGGTATGAGGGACCGCCAGTTAATTTCTTGAGCTGAATTCAATTGCAATAGATAGATTTTCTGTCCTTATGATGGTTCATGGCAAGCAACAATTGGTCTATAAACAAACCATTTCTACAATTTCTACATAATGCATACTGGATTTATGTAAATATTTCTCAATATTATATTATTGCTATATATTATATAATATAAGTAATTCTTTTTATTATTTATATTTTTGTTATTTCCTGTTGCAGAATCCTTATTATAAGGATTCCTTTTTTTGTATCAAAAATCTACAAATAAAAAGATAAGATCGGGGAACACGATCTTATCTTTAGCACAAGGAGAAAAAAAGGCGAAAACTATCTTAATTCTTATAATATTATATTTTTTAAAAATTTTCGATATAAAAACCATATATAGCAGCTATATCTATATTGAGAAATTTATTACAAAGTTTACTTTCATTTTTGTAGTGAAACAAAAAGAACTTGTAAAAAAAATACAAGTTCTTTTTAAGATAATGTAAACTGAAGGGCAAAACAAACTATCTTATCAGAAAAACTAGGAATCACTATGTCTTAAGACTACTAGGATACCTTTATTATATATAACAGATATTAACATTTTTAGGGATGACATTTGAATATTGTATAAATTTTTAGAATCAAAAAGAGAACCCTTATGATAGGGATTCAGCCCATGCCAATCAACTTAAGAAAAGTAAACACCCCCAAAACAATAAAATGAGCTAACTTCTCAAAATAACTAACTGTAGAGAAAGAAAATTTTCATTTAGGAGGTACTTCAAAACCTTAGCTTGATGTTGATGTGACGGAACCTCAAGTATGTATAAACTTAAAAAAGTCCCTTCATAATGCTAAAGGGACTTGCTCACACAAATGATCTGCACATCAATTCATCTTTGATATGCAGATCATTTGTGTGAGCAAAATCCTAAAGCTTCATAACATAATACAATTGAAAAAACCAAGGGAATTTTGATTTCCCTTGGTTTTTTATTGGAAAAGAAATATGTATTCAAAATAAAATTAATATTGAAATGCTAAGTATTCTTCAAGCTTCCGTTTTCTTGATGTTCTTTGTCTTCAATATCAGTTTCTGGCATTCCGTACAATCCATTCATTGCTTGCTCCACTGGTTGAAGACCGGTTTGTGAAGTATTAGATTTTAAGTTTTTAGAATTGCTATTCTCTTCTTTTTTAGAATATGGAAAATTCATTTTTATAACCTCCAAACACTAAAGTTTTAAAAAATAAAAAGCTTATGAAAAGAATTTGGAAGATAAACACATGTATTATCTTCCAATTGAATGAACAATAAATTGAGCTATTAATGTAGTAGCACATACATAGTATGTCATCCTTTCTAGAAAATATGTGAGATGATTTAGGAAATAATAGTAAGTTATATTTCTGTAGCTTATATTGGTGTTATCTCTTGGTGGTTAGAAAATAATATGCCTTGTACCCTATCTTCTATGGCAAAGCAAGTAATTCGAATCAATATGCGAAGTCTTATTAAAATGTTAGAAAATTATTTGTACTGCCAAATTAATCTTTAAAAAATATTATTAGTCCATTTAACTTTTCCATAATAAAGAAAACATAAATTTACGCAATAAAGACAAAATTTTAGTAATGAATAACTTTTCTCGGTAGATTTTATAAAAAGAAAAGGTGATGGAATGGAATTTTCTAACGAAAGTAAAATTTATAATGCTGGAGATATTGTCTATGTTTTTTACCGAAATCCCCACACCGAGGATGTTGCAAATATACAAGCAGCAGCAGTTGTAAATAACCCTGAGAATCCAAATGAATTAGCTTTATTTCTTTATGAAACTTATTATCCACTATCAAATGAGATGGCTGTTTATTCTTCAGAAGAAGAGGCAAACCAAGCCTACAATTACTATTATGGAGATGCTTCAGAGGGGATATTAGAATGAATAGTCCATTTATACCCAAGCTTGTATACTTTGAACCCAAAGCATTAGATTATCCATTAGGAAGAGAGCTTCAAGAAAAATTTGCAAATATGGATGTCGAGATTCGATATACCACTTCCCATAATCAAGTGAGAGATCTTCCAGGAGAAAACGATTTTCAAAAGTACCGTGTAGCAAAATCCACTCTTGTCGTTGGTATTAGAAAAACACTAAAGTTTGATACATCAAAGCCTTCAGCAGAGTATGCTATTCCCTTCGCAACAGGCTGTATGGGGCATTGTCATTATTGCTATCTACAAACAACGATGGGAAGTAAGCCTTATATCCGTACCTATGTAAATGTCGACGAAATTCTAGAAGCTGCCGACAAATATATAGAGACACGTGCACCTGAAATGACAAGGTTTGAAGCCTCCTGTACATCCGATATTGTAGGGATTGATCATTTAACTCATACCCTTAAGCGTGCAATTGAACATTTCGGAAAGTCCGAATATGGAAAATTAAGATTTGTTACGAAATTTCATCATGTTGATCATTTACTTGATGCAAAACATAACGGAAAAACAAGATTTCGGTTTAGTGTAAATGCTGATTATGTTATTAAAAATTTTGAGCCAGGTACCTCTCCCCTATCTAAACGGATTGAGGCAGCAGGAAAAGTAGCAAGAGCAGGGTATCCACTCGGATTCATTGTAGCTCCCATTTATCTTCATGAAGGTTGGCAGGATGGATACTATCATATGTTTGAACGTCTTGATGCCGAATTACCCCTTGATGCACGGGATGATATCACGTTTGAATTTATTCAACATCGTTTTACAAAACCTGCTAAGAGAGTGATTGAAAAAAACTATCCCATGACAAAATTAGAATTAGATGAAGAGAAAAGAAGATATAAATGGGGGAAATATGGAATTGGAAAATATATTTACCAAAAAGAAGAAGAAGAGGATCTAAAAACTTATCTGTATGCCTATATGAAGAAGTTTTTTCCCAATGCAAAATTAGAATATTTCACGTAGAAGGATAACAACTTACTACAACTAAATATAGGAATTTGAAATAAAATGCATTATAGGGCTCAAAATTTCATTTTAAATGTAAAAGGGTACGATCTAAAAGTCAGTGAAACAAACATTAGGGTAACCCTTTTTTATCCATAAATTTAACAATAATGCTCTAATTGTTAATTGAACCTTATTTCACCTATATATCCCATATCCTAACATAAAAAACTTTAAGAAGAAGAATCAATATTGATTCTTCTTCTTATTTTGTTCCTAAAGGTACACCTTTTGGTACACATTAGCTATAAGAATTTAATGATTAATTTTACAAATTATAAAAAGTCATGAACTTAGTTTTACCTTCTATTATATACAAGTAGTTACGGGGCAATATCATAGGCTAAAGATTGTTCCAAATATTCACCTATAATTATCTGATAAGTTAAAAATATAACAACAAAACGTTTAAAATATGATAAAATACAATTACATTTGAAAAAGAGTAGTGGGTTCAAGTTGTTATTTTCATGAACTCCAA
>NZ_KB895620.1:0-12962 GCF_000374885.1 Bacillus sp. 105MF
CATTGCTGACGAGAAGGAAACGGCGACGAAAGCGTAGCATCGGATGGCAGAGATGGAGTAATGAATATCTCTATGGTGTACTGGGGCTCTACTGGGACTGGAAAGTCCATTCCCTCAAAAGTGCAGAGGGATACCGATGAAAGTGTCTGCCATTTGATAGGTCTCATAACCCTTTTGATGAAGTTTATGGGGTGAGCTGCTTGAGGGAAAACCTCACGAGCAGTTCTTATGGGGAGGAGCTGGAAACGGGTCATAACCGATACTGCGCCAGTTCTTTACCCGACAGATTTTATTTAAAACGTGGAAATCATTCTTTCATATTCATCATTGTAAAAAGATAAAACGAGAACGATTGGAATGCCATTTGTATGGGCAATTGATTGCCATTCTACTCTGTTCTTCTACCATGTTTCAAATGCGTCAATTACTTCTTATGAAAAAGAAACGAGAACTGAGTGAATATAAGGCCATATATATGATTAAAGATTACTTTCTTCTTCTTTTCCAAGCTATACAGAAAGACACCCAAGAGCTATCAAAGATTCTAATTCGCCTGTTCAACCTCTTACAGCAAAACGGGAGAAAATCTCATCGATATGAGAAGAAAACAGTCTTTGATATATTAGGTGTCGTTTACAATTGTACCATGTCTGATAATCAAACGGCTTAATTCAAAAAAATGAAACCCCTTAGGGCTTATTTCGCATGCAAATCTTTAAATTCCCTACACGTGGTCTTTAGAAAAAAGAAGCAACTCCTACTATGATTGACGTTGTATGAGCTTAGCTTGATAGCGATGGGGTATCGCCAGCATTTTGGAAAAAAACCACGTTAAGAGTTTTCTAGCCATTTTAATCATGTTTTAAATTATGTTGCATACAGAAGAGGTCTATTATAAATAAATTGTGTTGTATTAGATTTAAAAATAGTTGTCAATTTACGTATGATTTCGAAGAAAATTCATCCTAAAGAAGGTAATTATGTAAAAATATAGAATATTTTATCGATATTATTATAAAGGAGGAATACATTTAGGGAAATTTGTAACAAAAACAACTCTAGCTTTTGTATTGTTATTAAGTATCTTTTTAGGAGGGATTAATGAAGTAAAAGTTGTAGCCGCATCCAATGAAGGTGCTCTTCAACCACTTGAAGAAATGATAAACAACATAAATAAAAAACAACTATCTGAAATTCCGAATCTTTGGACTGATGACAGAACAAAATTGCTAGCTGATTTTTTAAACAATCAAGAAAACCAAGAAAAACATATAGGATTATTTAACCTGAAAAACGGACGTATTATATCGACAAAAGAAATTCCAACACAGTTTAAATCTCAATTTCCTACTCAAAAGGATGATTCTTTACTTTATTATGTAGCTATTGATTACCAAGTACATCAAGAAGATGAATTTTTTATTAATGGCATTAATTATTTCTTAGTCGAGGTACAACAAGAACAAGGGAAATGGAAAATAGCCCAAATAGCAGATGCTCCTGTTAATATTATAACTTCAAATGGGTTGGGATTTAACACTCAAGATGAAAAAGAAGTGCAAACAATTATTGAACAACGATACAAAGGTAAGTTTGTAAATCGGCAGTTTAAAACACTTAAAACGATTCAAACGGAAGAAAAACGATTATTTAATCAAAAAGATTCTAAACCATTAACTGTAGAAGCGGCCAAAGCTAAATTAGGAATAACTGATAATAGTGTATCTGTTACTCTTGACTCGGAACATAAAGAACCTGGATTAATCTCAGTATATTTAACAAATCCAGAAAATCAAAGGGATTATGGGTGTAGCGGATGTGTAAGAAATATCGCTTTTAATTACTATGTAGAAAATGTACTACCAAATGAATGGAGATCAGAATGGCATATTGCTTCATTAAGAACTGGAGCGATTGTAGTTAAGATGTATGGTTGGTATGCTGTATACCATCATTTGGCCGGAAGTGTAGGGGCAGCTATTTTTGATGATACAAGAAGCCAAGTATTTAAAAGTGATTCAGCTACTAGTAGGGCAGTTCAGGCATGTCTCGATGTAATGGGACAAGGAATACATAGGAAAGATAATCAATCATTATTTTTGACAGAATATCGAGCTGGAGCTGTAGGGAATGCAGGTATTAAGGCTTCCGGACGAGTGTCACAAAATGGTTCAAATTATCTTGCTAACATAGGATGGTTACCGTATGAGATTCTAAAGTACTATTATAATGATTCTGATAAGGTTGGCGGTGTAGGAAAAGAATATCAATTTTTTGTATACTGATAACTAAAAGGGGGAGGGAATCTTCCCCCTTATTATTCATTTGTAACATTGAATAATACACCTGTATTAGCTATTTGATTTTTTGAATTTATTGCTTCCACTGCGAAATGATGAAAAATATCTTGATCTCCTTTAAAATTCCACTTAAATACAAACTCACCATTCTTCCCCTCAGAACTCCCAATTAATTTTCTTTGATTATAAGTTGCCGTTCCTGTCGGAATTAAATAAAATTTAATCCTTTTGGCATTTTTGGCTGTAATAGTAACAGTTAAAGTTCCATCTGTTTTGGGAAGAGATATCCAACCTTCTTTAATACTATATGGGAAAGTATTAACCTTATCTATTGTAACAACTTCAAGTTCACTGGCTAATGTTTTAGACAAACAAAGGGGATTTAAAAATACAATTGTTATTAAGAGAAGAAAGAATAAGCATTTTGAAAATTGCATTTAACACTCTCCAGTTCGTGATGTTTAATTATGATTTCATAATCTTCTCGAATACATATTACACATATATTTTTTATATTTCGTAAAATAAATGTTATTTATACAAAGAGACACATTTTTTTGCAAATTCTCTTTTCTAAAGATATTACTTTTGCTCTTAGCGTGGTTTTTTTCCAAAATGCTGGCGGTACCCCATTACCATCAAGCTAAGATTTTGAAGTACCCCCAAAACAAAAACTTTATCTCACCACAGTTGTCTATGAGAATCCAGTGCATTTTTTTCGTTTTGGAGAACGATGAGTTTCTTAACTTGATAGCGATGTATGGTGACCCCTTTATCCTAAAATCGGGTGGGGAAGTTTTTTAGATAGCAAGTTTTCGTATAAAATACAATCGAAGGAGGCGGAATTTTATGGATTTTATCAGGAAATAAACCGCTTGGAAATAATTTATTCCTTTCTGCTATTGCGGATTGTCTCTGATCCTATCTGTACCTTATAGTAAGGGAAGAAGGGTACGGAAGAAGCCGTATAGTCAGTAGAAACCCTTGAAAAAGTTAGTTCAGAAAATTTCTAGTAGGAGCGTGTAAAATGAATTTAAAAGAAAAGTTGATATTAATAAAAGAAAATGGGTACCAAGCACCCCCCGATATATTCCAGTTGATACTAGAAATGATAAATAACATCGGTTCTTTGGATGCCCAACTACGTGATGAGCTAATTTATACAACCTTATCACATTGGATTCCTGATAATTCTCTAACAGCAAACGAACTAGAACAACTTCTACCGGTTGTTTTGGATAAAAACCATTTGCTTTTTAAGCTTGGTGAAACAAATACAGACTCTGTCTTCACTCGATCTTTCTCCATGCTAGTCATACCGCTCCTCTTCATGAGGCATAGAGAATCACCATTTCTCTCAAGAGAGCAAATTCATCAGATAAAAGAGAAAGTATTTTACAATGTACAAGAAGAGCGAGATTACCGTGGGTATGACGAAGAAAAAGGCTGGGCTCATGCTATAGCCCATGCAGCAGATGCTTTAGAAGATTTGGCTCAATGTTCCGAACTGGATAAAAATGACCTCTTAACTATCCTCGATTTGGTTTACGAAAAGATGACCATAACAGATCGAATTTACTCCGATGGGGAAGATGAGAGAATGGTAAAATCCATAATTAGTGTTTTAAATAGAAAAATACTTAGTCAGACTTATGTAGAGCAATGGATTCAAAGTTTTGGTGATGTGGAGAAAAATTCAGAATTTCTCCCTGCCTTTAAGCAAAAAAATAATATAAAGAACTTTTTGAAAAGTTTATACTTTCGAGTTAAATTTTACAAAGTGGATGCCGTTCTATGCTCGACTATCGAGCATACATTATATAAAGTAGAAAAAGTATACTATTCCTAATTAGGCGTACCACCCACATTTTAACGAGAATATACTCTAAGCAAATTTGGACATAAAAAGAGTCAATCTTCTACTTCAAGAAAAATTTATTCCTTTTAGCGATATATAAAATAGCATCCCATTCTATTAAGAATGAGATGCTACAATTTAATTTGTAGTATTTTTTTGATTCACATTATAATTTCTAACAACAGGCAATGAAAATACCATAACGGCTGCAGAAATTTCTAACACCCCTGCATATATAAAGATAGTATTTGGCTCTATCCACTTCATTAAATAACCAGCGATAGCCTGTGAAATCGGAATAGATCCAGACATAACTAAAATAAGTATACTGATAACTCGTCCGAAAATTTTTGGCGGAATAATTGTATGATTTACACTTGGAGCAATAACATTCACTGCAGTTTCTAATAGGGGTCACCATACATTGCTATCAATCTAACAAAACAAAATACCCCTTAAAGTGTAAAAATACGCTATTCTTTCTGTAGAATCATAGGAAAGGATGGCGTTTTTGTATGAATCTATCGATTCAAGATGAGTTTCATTTGTTCGCTGAAGAACTACAGCGATATCTATCTCCACATATTCTTCGACAACTTGCACAAGAGACAGGTTTTGTAAAACGTAAAAGTAAGTATGGCGCACAAGATTTGGCTGCTTTATGTATTTGGATCAGTCAACATGTAGCAAGTGATTCTCTCACTCGATTATGTAGCCAGCTTTATGCAAATACAGCTACACTTATGAGTCCTGAAGGACTTAATCAACGTTTTAATCGGTGCGCTGTTTTATTTCTACAGCGTATATTTTCCCTTTTAATCAAAAGCAGACTAAACGATTCGTCTCAAATCCAAAACCAATATACTTCTTATTTTCAACGTATCCGTATTTTAGATGCTACTATTTTTCAAGTCCCAAATTATTTGGCTCACATTTATCCCGGTTCAGGAGGGTGTGCACAAACAGCCGGTATTAAAATTCAACTAGAGTATGATTTACATAGTGGGAAATTCCTCAATTTTCAAATGGAACCAGGTAAAAATAATGATAAAACCTTTGGTACAGAGTGTTTGGATACATTATGCCCAGGCGATTTGTGTATTCGAGATTTAGGATACTTTTCTCTAAAAGATTTAGACCAAATGGATCAACGAGGTGTATTCTATGTTTCACGGTTGAAATTAAATAATAGAGTATATGTAAAAAATGAATCTCCAGAATTCTTTCGGAATGGGACAGTAAAAAAGCAATCTTTATATGTTTTGCTTAACCTTGAAGATATTATGCATCAAATAAAACCAGGAGATACTTATGAGATTCGGAATGCCTATATTGGACAACAAAAATTACCCTCACGAGTTGTAATATACAGACTTACATCCACTCAAATTCATAAACGTAGGAAACAACAAACTTATGTTGAAAAGAAAAAAGGAGTTACATACTCTGAAAAAAGTAAACGTTTAACAGAAATCAATGTTTATATTACCAACATACCATGGGAAATTGTTCCGATGGAACAGGTTCATGATATCTACTCACTACGTTGGCAAATAGAGATTGTATTTAAAACATGGAAATCTCTTTTTGGTATCAATCATTGTCACAATATTAAGCGAGAGCGTCTAGAATGTCATCTTTATGGGCAGCTAATCGCTATTTTTCTTTGTTCTTCCACTATGTACAAAATGCGACAGCTGTTACTACAGAAAAAACAAAAAGAATTAAGTGAATATAAAGCAATTTATATGATTCAAGATCATCTGTACTTAGTATATGAAGCTATACAAAAAGACACCCAAGAAGTATCAAAAATTTTCCTTCGTCTGTTTGACCTCTTACAGAAAAACGGACGGAAATCCCATCGATATGAGAAAAAGACAGTCTTTGATATTTTAGGTGTCGTTTACCAGTACACTGTATCCAATCTAAAACAAAAAACTGCATAATCTTTAAAAATACACCTTATCAAGGTTTATTTGGTATGCGTATTTTTAAAAACAAATAAATAAGACATCAAGCATATAGGGACATAAACGGAAGCACATAGAAAATCCAAACTTAGCTTGATGGGTATGTGGCGGTACCCCTAATAAGTGAAGTAACAGAGTATGTTATTAAATAAAACCATATTTCTTATATATATTCAAAAAACAAGATACCCTCAGGCGTATTTTGAGACATTTAATTATAACTTTATGTATTATGGCCTTTTAAAATTTCAAATTCCGTCCAATTAAAATTTGAAATTTTCAGTTTAAATGTTGTATATTGGAATTGAATTGAAATCATTTACCTCACTACAAAAGAGTCCTTTCCACAAAAGGGCTCTTTTTTTAATGCTTTTTACCAAGTATCAGCATGACTGGTGTATGTTAACGATACGGGGGTACAGCCGAGATACGTGAAAAAATAAGTCATAGGCTTAATTTTATTTCTAACCTGATTTTAAATCGGGTTTTTTATCTATTTGTTGCTTTGAAATAAAGTTTGATCAAAAAGGATTCTTCCTTAGATAGATTAGTTGCACAACGCCAGAGGAGAACGTTCTTGTATTGACCATTTTTAAATTCAATCTCTGCTTTATATCAATAAACAACGGTTTTCCTTCTCCCAAAATAACAGGGTGAACAGATAATCTAAATTCATCCACAAGCCCTAAATTGATAAATGTTGTAATTAGACTTGCTCCGCCATATAGCCAAATGTCTTTACCAGACTTTTTCTTTAATTTATTTACTTCTTCAAGAATATTATCATTTATGAATATTGCTTTATTATCACTCCCTTTATGTGTTCTGGAAAACACATATTTTTCTTTACTGTGAATTAATTCCCAAAGTTCTTTTTCAGTTTTAGTTCCTTCAATTTCTGGAGTAAATTGTCCCCATAAATCGTAGCTTTTTCTTCCATATAAAATAGTATCAATTTGATTTAAGAAATCAATAAACCCCATCTCAGAGTCCATGATACACCAATCAACTTCCCCATTTTTCCCTTCAATAAAACCGTCTAAAGTAACTGCTAAATCTAAAATTATTCTTCTTGGTCTTACGTTATTGGACATAATTCTTCCTCCCCTTAATCATTTAGATATTGGTTCTCCCGCCAAGTTTTTTTAAAAATCCACACTATTATTTTTTATAAAAATCCTTCGTATGTCTAATCTTTTATTTTTTAACTTATTATCATACACCCTAATCATACAATTTAAACAAAGTGTTTTCAGTAACTAACTAATGGATGATTAGGGTTAACCCATAATAGACAAAGACAGAATCTTTATTGTAAATAGACGTAATAAAACCTAGTTATACGTTCAATAGGTTTTGTTTGGAAATAAAAGTAAGGCTAATACTCAAAATTACACGTATCTCGGCTGTACCCCTAAATAAGAAGGAATGAAGAATTTAAGAAACAATACGATGAGCAAATGGAATTGTTTAAACAGAATATACTAGAAGGTGATGATTTAGCATATCCCTAGAGTTATTTCTTTTTTCAAAATGTGTCTAAACGTACAATTTTCTTTTTTGGATATGGTGAGGCCATATAGGCCAATACAAAGTAGGTGAAGGTTTTTTATTTGTTTTGGAGAATACCTAACCCAATATGAAAATAAAAATTAGATCGATCGCACTTGTAATATGTTTTTTACAAGCTACGTTCAGATACGACTCAAATATATAACAAGGAATCACTGGAAAGGAGATTGGGATGAAAAAAGGAAAAGGATTATTGTTACCTCTTTTATTAGCCACTTTATTAAGTGCCTGTCAACAGAACGATATAGAAGAAGCAAAAAGTGAAGAAGAAAAAGTTATGGACACTATTGTGGAAACGGTAGATGAAAAGGACTTCCTTAGTGCCTCCATGAGCGATACACCAAGAACAGTAGACTTAGAAATAGCTGATACTGTAAATACAAGTAAGTTAAAAAAAGCGATTAACACTCAATTAAAGAATCAAGATATTAGACCATATACAATTAATGTGAGTCAGAGAAATATGGACGTTGTAAAGAAAGAGAGGCGATGGGACGAAGTTTACAGTTCTATTTTGGATGAAGTGTTTACCAAAAATGGATACAAAGGTTTTGGAATTAAGCCAGTTAATTTCGAATCGAACCAACCATTTATCCTTGCTATACATACCACAATAAATAATTCAGAGCCAGGAGCCAAAGACTTTGGAAAGAAAATAGAAAAACAGATATCTGATTTACTTAAAACAAAGAAAGTAAAACAATGGATTGAAAACGACTCATATACTATTGAAATTTTTAGTCAAGATAACCAAAAACTCAACTGATAAGGTGACCCCAATAAGATAGCTTTTTTATTGTTCCAAAATTCCTCTCCCATCTATCGTTGGGCTATTGCCCTGCACACGCTTGAGGAAGGAGAATTCTTTCGGATAATTCGTTAAAAAACATAGTAAAAGAAGTAAATTTTTAGATTAAGGAGATAACATTATGAAACTCTGGATTACTTTACTACTTTCTTTTCTATTGCTTAGCAATTTAGTGGGATGTACTACTCAATCTAACACTTCTAAAACAATAGAAAGTCAAGAAACAAAAAAAGACACTAAGGCATCTGCTGTACAATTTAAAAACAAGGAAATAAAAGAAATCGAGATTACATCTAATAAAGACCAAACATCAAAAATTCTTAATAATAGAGAAAATGTAAAGACTTTTGTGGATGGAATTCACCATGCAAAGGAAAAATCTTTATCAATAGACAAAGAAGCTTTATCTTTTGTAGAGAATAAGATAAATGTGAAATTCCAAGATGGCTCAAATCAAGATTATCTAGTGTGGGTAACTGATAATGAAACGGTTGTTACATTAGGAGAGCAAACGAGCATGGAACAAGCTCAAGTTCCAGGGTACAAATTAACAGATAGTGATTCAAAGAAGTTAATAAACTTGCTTAAAAATAAATAAAAGGTGGACAAAATGTCCACCTTTTATTTATTTTAGACGCTTATAGCCATCTAATTCTTGAATTTTGAATTTTTGAACATCTGACGGCGTATTCAGTTTAATATCATTCACTTTAATAGCTACAACTTTGTCACCTTTTGAATCGTATTCTTCAAAGTTTAGTAAAATACCTGTATCCTTATGAACCCACATTTTGAATGTAGAGCTGCCATGTCTTTCTTTAAAATTATCTGATACTTCGCCAGTAATAACTTTTGCAGGTAAACCGAGATAAGTTTCATCTACTTCAAATTTCCACTTATTATAATCCTCTAAAAATCCAAGCGCAATATTTTGACTAAATAGAACTTCACTAGCTAGCCCCATGTTTGCGGGATCTTTACGTAATTTCACACCTTCTGAATTACCGCTTTCATCTTTAATATATCTTTCTTTAGCAGGAATAGCTTGAGATACCGCTGGTGATTGCTCTTTAACGACTGGAACAATCATGTATTCTTTTGTAGCAGAATTCGCATCTAATTTCTTTTCTCCATCATATACGGCTATAGATTCTTTGTTTCCATCAGGACTTTTTACTTTATAAAAACTTGCAGGTTTCTCTTTTAAATTAACATCAAAATCAATTGTGTCATTAATTTTAGCGAGTTTAGCGTAATATGTGAAGGAACCTTTAGCACTTTGGAAATTATCAATACTATTTACCATTTTATTTTGAATGGCTGATTTTTCTAACTCAACTGAATTTCCAACATCAGCTTTTGCCATTTCATGCTTATCTGAAATGACATAATATCCACCTGCACTAATTGTAAATCCTGCAACAACAAGGGCTGCAATTATTTTATTTTTTTTCATTAACTCATCTCCCTCCTATTATTTGGTTAATCCAATTGCATCTGCACCTGTATTTAAGTTATCTCCTCTATTAAAAGCAGAAACAGAATAGTCATAATTCCATCCGTTAACCATCCATACATCAGTGATTTTATTCCATCCGCCATATGCAGTATGTTGGTTCAAACCTCCCACATAAGACCCATCTTTATAATAAGAAGCTTCTCTTGTAGAAAAACTCCCATTATTAACGTATGCTTCAAATTTGTACCAACCTGTAGAATCAGGATTTTTTAATGTCCAATGGTATTCATCATTAGAAATTCCCCAATGTATTCTGGCATCTCCATATTTTCCTGAGTTCAAATAAGACCACGATCCTGTTTTATAATTTCCAAAGGTATCAGAGTCATTGTCGATAATTGTTACTGCGGCTTGTGCAGATACAGCTGGTACTAAGGATAGCGTTACAATACTTGCTAATAATACGCGTTTAATTCCTTGTTTGAGCATAATTATCCTCCTAATTGTGTAGTTGCAATTAAAATCACCGATGGTATTTATTGGTTGTCGTGTAATATTTCCCTAATTACTTTGATAATGCCTTTAATTGTCGAAACTCTTTTTTTCAGGTTCTTTCTATACAAGTAGTCAAGAGACAATACCATAGGTTAAAGATGTTCCAAAAATTCATTTTAAAATTGAATATGAAGAGGCATATATCCTCTATTTGTAAAGGTATAGCTTTACAAACGGTTGCTCACTTTTCCAATTGGTGGAGAAATTATATCGGATAAATTTTTAATAAATATCGACTTTCCAGCACCAAATAGTCCTGATTTTATAAGAAAAATGGGTTTAACGTGCAATTTTCTTTTTTGGATATGGTGAGGCCTTATATAGGAAACTACAAGACAAAATATAATAAAAAACCTGTTATAAAATAAAAAGTACCCGCTATAACTGGGAAAAATTTCAGATGTGGCGGGTTATTCTTTGAATCGTTTCCGTACCCCTGGAAGGCAAGATTATCCCTACTGCTAATGCAAATACTCCAGCTTTAGCTAAATATTTTTTCTTCACGACAACTTCCCCCTATTTCTTTGATTTTTTTGAACACCATCATCATATCTTACAAATATTGTATATGTAAACTAGTTTTCTGAAAATTCTTTCATCCATCTTTTTTGGGAACATTACCGTGAATCTTATCAAAATAACAGGGACAAGGGATGCAAAGAAAATTTTAAAAATTATGGGAACAAAATTTTTTTTTAAAAAACAAAAAGAAGAACTCTGATTTTAAGGGTTCTTCTTTTCAAGTGTTTTCTGCTCTTGATTATTGGATGTTTGTGATTCCCATTCGCTTTCGATTTTTCGAAACCATTTACCGATTTTACTTAAATAATATCTCTTTACTTCCCCATATGGAATCCAAATTTCACGTTCTTCTATTCGATCCATTACTTCACTAAGAATCTCATCATGCTCGTATTTTTTAGGTCTTCTATGATTTAGTTGTACAAATTTTGTATATTCTCTACGAAGCCAATTAGAAATGCGTTCTTTTTGTTGTTGTCTGAGATGCGACCATTTCTTATTTGTTTGACGGATCTGTCCATTAACTTTTATATGATTTTTCATAGACACGCCCCCTATTACTGTCAAAGCGAATATATAACTATCGTAGCACACAGAATTCAAACCAGGGAAACAATCCCCTAATTAGATATTTAATTTTATTATTTTAAATTTCGGTACGTGAAATTATTTAGATATAGCTTAAAAAAGCCCCTCTAAAAGGAGCCAATTATTTTACAAGGTTCTTCTGTAATTGCTCTATTATAAGCTCTGCACCTGCTGGACTTAATGTAATCTTCCCGTCTGCTACAGAAATATTTTTATCAGTTACTTCTCCTGTTATTGCACAAGCACCATTAGCTTCATATTTTTTCAAGATGATCTTTTCACCTTCTACATAGATCTCTAACGGTGTCTTTTCTTGAATTGCTAGCGTGCGTCTTAATTCCTTTGGTATGACTACACGTCCTAATGGATCTAATTTTCGAGTTACTCCTGTTGATTTCATGAAACCTCTCCCTTATATATTCTATAGCTCTATATTTTATACCCTATGCTATTCTTTATTGTAACAAGCTTTCTCCAAAGATTAAAAGCATTATAAACCAAAAGCTCACAATCATAAGAATACTTTCTTTACACCTCTGTGAAAAGGGATACTGTGTGTCTTCCATCTATCGCTTCCTCCTTTTGTACAATAATCTACTTTACCTTAGAATGGTAAATCGTCGTCCGAAATATCAATTGGTTGACCTGAATTAGAAAATGGATCATCATTCTTTTTAAATCCAGAATTACTAGCTTGATTAAATGAGTTCGAACCTTGATTACCAAAACCAGCTCCTACTGGCTGTTGATTAAATGAATTATGTTCTCCACCACCACTATTACGCGGCTCTAAAAATTGTACGCTCTCTGCAACCACCTCTGTAACATATACGCGCTTCCCGTCTTGTCCCTCATAATTCCGTGTCTGAAGACGACCATCTACACCAGCTAAACTACCTTTCTTTAGATAGTTTGCTACATTCTCAGCTTGTTTACGCCAAACAACCACTGAAATGAAGTCAGCTTCTCTTTGTCCCTGGTTTGTGAACGGTCTATTCACAGCTAGCGTAAATGTTGCGACCGCAACCCCATTTGGCGTGTAACGCAAATCAGGATTCTTCGTGAGACGACCAACTAAAATTGTACGATTTAAAGACATGTGTTTTTTCCTCCCTTAGTTTCCTCTATTTTTTAGGTTCACCAAACCATTCATACATAGCTTGACGACTAATAATCCATTCTTTTCGTTTTCCTTTTGGGTGTAAAAAGAATTTTATTAAACCTTCATCTAACATCCGTTGTAACTCTACTACTTTCTTTTCAGTCATACCTGAAGGGCTGAATTTGTGCTTTAGTGTTTCACGAGGAATCCCCCAATGAAATGATG
>NZ_KB895621.1:0-12563 GCF_000374885.1 Bacillus sp. 105MF
GAATAGAGAAAAAAGAAAAAAGACTTACCGATATTGGTAGTCTTTTTGTTTATATACTATTATTTTTTTGCTTTTTGGTACTGAACAAACATTTCTAAGTGTTCAAAAGCTTTGTCTTGATCTGCATCGCCTAATTCCGCGATTAACCTTTCAAGTTTTTTAGCCATTTCAGTTGCTTTATCATCTTCTTCTTTTGTTAAACGAGAATCTTCAGAACGTCCTAATAAGTAATCTGTAGTAACTTTATGATAATCAGCTATCTTCTGTATTAGTTGTAAGTCCGGTTCATTACGATCGTTTTCAAAGTGAGAATATCTAGCTCTAGAGATTTCGATCCCCTTAGCAACCTCTTCCTGGGTCCTGCTACCTCTCAACTCTTTTAACTTTTCTCCGAATGTCATTTTATATAATCCCCTCTCGCACCGTGTCAATAAATAATATTATAACTACATTATAGATACAAATTGTATCACTTTAAAGTCTTTTCTTAAAAAAGATATAAAATGTATCAAAAAGGGTTGACGATACATAATGTATCAGATATACTGCAGTTAACGATACAAAACGTATCAAACGGTAGGTGATGAAATGAGGAAAAGAGTTATAAACGAACGCACAGCAAGGAATTTAACACAAGAAGAATTAGCTGTTGCTTTAAATTTATCAGCAGTGTTTGTTCGTAAGATAGAAAAGGGTGAAAGGAACCCTAGTGTCAAGACAATGAAGAAATATCAAAGCTTTTTCGGTGTCAGGGTAACAGATTTGTTCCCAGACATTTTTAATGACTTTGATGATACAAAATGTATCAAAGATACAAAACTTATCGGGTAGGGAGGAAGGAAAATGAATCAATTACAAGTTTTCAACAATAAAGAGTTCGGCCAAGTTAGAACAGCGGTACAAGGTGAAGATACATGGTTTGTAGCTAGCGATGTGTGCAACATCTTAGGAATCAATAAACAAAGAGATGCTTACTCTCGTTTAGATGAAGATGAAAGGGGGTCGTTATTAGTGGACACCCTTGGAGGAAAGCAAGAAGTGAACGCAATCAACGAAAGCGGACTTTACTCACTGATACTAAGAAGCCGCAAACCACAGGCGAAAGCATTTAAAAAGTGGGTAACAAGTGAAGTGCTTCCTTCTATTAGAAAACACGGAGCATACATGACAGATCAAGCTCTCGAACAAGCGGTAACTAACCCAGACTTCATGATTGGACTTCTTACCAACTTAAAAGAAGAACAAGCAAAACGCCTTGAAGCTGAACGCAAAATTTTACAGCAACAACCACTCGTAACATTCGCAGAAGCCGTTCAAGTGTCAGCGAACCTAATTAGCATCAAACAGTTAGCAAACTTAATGAAGCAAAAAGGAATCGATACAGGTCAAAACAGACTATTCGAGTGGTTGAGAGAAAACGGATACCTTTGCAAGAAAAGAGGAAGCCTGTACAACACGCCAACACAGTACTCGATGGATTTGAAGTTATTCGAATCGCAAGAATTTGTGAGAACAAATAGCGAAGGTGAATTCGTAACATCATTTACAACAAAAGTTACAGGAAAAGGTCAGCTTTACTTCATTAACAAGTTTCTTGGAAAGGAAGCGATTTAAATGATGGAAAACCCACTATCACTAGTAATCTTAGGATCTGTAATTTCAATTGGAAGTTACTTGATTTATAGGATAGATGTTTGGGGTAAAAAGTCAGGGTGGTTAGAAGATGAACGATAAAGAAAAGCGTGATGAAGATGAAAAGAAGAAAATCATCGCAATGATACGAGATTTAAAGGCTAGAGGAGTACATAACAGCGTGAAAGTCATCGAGAAGTACCATTATATAACTCTAGCTAAATAAAGGGACGAGCCTTGAGTTGTGAAGGCTCAAGGCTCATTTAATAAGGGTAAAGTTGATAGTTCAACTTTATAAGTTAATGATACCATAATTTTACAAAAATAGACAAGCCTTTGCTTGTCGAAATATTCGGGAATTTAACGGTATCCCCCACCTAATAAAAAGGTTCCCGGATATTTCGATGCGCAAAGCATCAAAACAAAATAAAAAACCGGTTCACCCCTGAACCGGTTTGGAGAAAACAAATGTAAAAAGCTTACTTACATTATACCAAATGTTTTCTCCTAAAAACAAGGAGGAATGAAGATGAAAGTTTTAACAAACCAGACATTGTTTCAATGTGATCACTGTGGAAAACGTCTTCTTACAAAACATGGTGCGAAAATCCATGAAGATCAATATTGTTCAGTGGTTTTAGAACAGAAAAAGAAAGAAAAACAAGCTAAATGTAAACACAAAAATATAGATACATGTTACGGATACATCCCAGGCGAAGCGGTTATGCAACCAGAGTATGACTATTGTGTTGATTGTGGAAAAGAAATCGGATGGGGTGAAAGATATGATTGAAAACCCAGTATTAATCGGTAATCATCACGATTCATCAGCAAGAGATTTTATGGATTACTGCCAAGGTTGTGGTGGGGAAATCTATTACGGTGAAGGATATCTCGATTGCAATGGAGATCCAATTCATGCAGAAGCTGAATGTATCAAACAATTTGTTGAAGATCATTCTGTTAAGAAAGTGGCAGGTGAGTAAGATGAGCATACATGAAAAATTCGAGTTAGAAAAACGAATTTTTAATAGATTGATTGAACATAACAAACAAAATAATGATCCTCATTCACATTTAATGATTTTAGCGTACAAGCACGGATTACAGGTACTAGAAGAAATGTATAAGGCTAGTCAAAAGGTCGAAGAAGAGGAAGTGTATCCGTTTTGAACGCAGGAATTGAAGAGTTGGAAAAGTCGTTATCTGTAGAACAAAGGAGATTAAGTGAATACAAACGAGAGTTAGATAGATTAGAAGAAAAGAGACCAATTGTAATTGAAAACATTCAAGAAACAGAAAGTAAGGTCTTTGAAATAGAAGATGCGATTGCTGTTTTGAAAAAGTTCAATAGAGGAGATGGCGAATAATGAACCTCTGGCAAAAGCTAGTTGCAATTAGAAAAGATATAGATGTGTTTGTTAAGAACGGGAAAAGTTATGGATACGATTACGTAACAGGATCTCAAATTCTCCATAAAATCAAAAATAATATGGACGAATTACAAGTTATTCTCATGCCAAAGATGGGTGAGCATAAAACATGGCAGTACAGCTATAAAAGTAAAAAAGGTAAGGATACAACAGATTTTGTGATTGAAGGAGACGGGTTTTACGAGTGGATCAATGCAGAGAAGCCAGAAGAGAGAGAAACGATACCATGGAAGTTTTTCGGACAACAAGATGACATTTCGAAAGCGTATGGTTCAGCACTGACATATTCAGAACGATATTTTCTACTTAAATTTTTCGGTGTCCCAACTGATGAGGATGATGCAGACGCTAAAGAACCTGCACCAAAACAATCAAACAATAATTATAGCAATCAAACTAAACCGAATAACAAACAAAGAGAAAATCTTCCATTGCCAGCCAATGCTACTGAGGGTTCAGAAATCATCCTTTCATTTGGTAAGTATGAAGGGAAGACGTTACGAGAAATCTTCAAAGAAAACAAAGGCTACCTTGAATGGATAGTTAAAAACAATAAAGCGGATGACAGAATAAAAACAGCAATAAATATGATGTTCCAAGCAGCACAACAATCAGCTTAATAAGGAGATGAAACCATGTTAGATAAAACAGAAACAAAAGTCGTCCTTCCTTCATGGGTATGGAAGGGCGCAAAAAATGAAAAAGAAGCGAAAGCTAAGGCGATTGAGTACATCACTCCTGATCGCTATCCGGGTTACAAAATATCTAGTGTTAAAGATGGTATAGCGATATGTGAAAGGGAGAATGCATGATGTTTAAGATACCTGTGAGAAGACAAACGCAAAAGGAAATGTTAATAGCTACAAACGATTTAATTGAGCGAGGTTTTGATTTCTTAACACCAATTAAACCAGTATATAAGAACGGTAAATTTTATGAACAAAGCGGCAGAAGTTTTCAAGGGAAACATGAATTTAGAACAATCGGCTACGTGGATAATGTCAGCTACGAATGTTGGATGAAGAAGGTGAATTAAATGACTTTAGTAGATAGAAGAAGACGTGGATTTTTCATGATAGATAACGAGGTAGCGGATGATGTAAGGCTTACACATAAAGAAATGGCTGTATATATGGTACTTTGCAGACATCTCAACCAAGAAACAGGGAGTTGCTTTCCTTCATTACCAACAATCGGCAAGAAAGTAGGTATGTCAAAGAACACAGTAATTAAAGCATTAAATACTCTAATTGAGATAGGTTACGTAACAAAAGAGAAACGTTCATCTAAAGAACAAGGTGATATGTCCAACGTTTATTACATAAATGACGTTCACAATTTGAACGGGGGAGTTCACCAAATGAACGGGGGGGGTTCAGGAGATGAACCGGGGGGAGTTCACCAGGTGAACCCTAACAATACTAATCTTAACAATACTAATTTAACTATAAGTAGTAGTAGTAAGAATCCCTTCTCATTCTATGAAAGTAACATCGGCGTTTTAAATCCATTCATGGCAGATGGCATAGACCAGTGGATTAAAGATACAAGTGAAGAACTTGTTATTGCAGCTATGGAACGCGCATTAAAACAACAGAAGAAATGGAATTACGCTGAAGGCATCTTAAAACAGTGGGCTAACAAAAACATTAAGACTTTAACTGATGTGGAAGCATTAGAAGCTGAATACCAACGAAATAAAGGAGCGAAGAACAATGCAGAGAGCAGCACTGGCAATACCAACCGATATAGCCAAAAAGGTGAATATGACTATGGATTCTGATGTTTGTGATACGCATGACATGAATAAGATGAAGTTCGGTGGACAAGTTGTATGCCCTCGATGCTTCCTTGAAAACGAAAGCAAGAAACTTCAACAACAAGAACAAGCAAAATACGATGCAGATAAAGCAAATGAAAAGAAATTCATGTTCCATCAACAAAGCATGATCGCAGATAGCAACATTAAGAAAGCGAACTTTGATAACTACCAACCTACTAGCGAGGAAGGAGCGAAGAACCTTGGAATCGCAAAGGTCATCGCAACGGATTATCTCAATGAGAAGGTGTTCAATACGATTATGGCCGGGAATTGTGGAGCAGGTAAAACGCATCTTGCTTATGCAATCGCAGATCAGCTTGCAGGAGCGGGGATATCAGTTGTCTTCGTCACAGTTGGTGAATTGCTACGGAAGATTAAAAGCACGTTTAACAAAGATTCCTCCTTAACTGAGGATTCAATCATTCGAAGTTTAGTCAGAGCAGATGTTTTAGTAGTTGATGATTTAGGAGCAGAGTTAGGTGCATTAGATGCAAATACAAAAGCAACAAACTTCATTAATAGGGTGTTATTCGATGTTTTCGATGGAAGGCAAGGTAAATCTACTATCTTTACTACAAACCTTACAGGAGAGCGTTTAGAAGGCGCATATGACGAACGGATTGTATCACGTATCTTCAATAACTTTAGAGCGATTGTTTTCAAAGATACAAAGGATTTCAGAAGAAAAGCATTACCATTCTAAGGGGGAATAAGAGATGGCAAAGGTGACGGTTGAATTAACAGAAAAACAGGTTGAGTTCTTAAAATTATTTAGTGAAAAACAATACGAAGGCGCAGAAGACAATGTGTGTACTTACAAACCATTCCATACAGTGCAAACCAAACGATATAACTATATACCGTACAGTGAAGATCTCACTGATTACTACGACGATGAAGATTTAGTATTTTGTACCGATGATGCGTATGAGTGGTGGTATAAAACTGAAGTTGAAGCAATTGAAGATTGGTATGACGGACGTGGCGAAGAAGAATGCCCTATTGAAATTAAACCTTTTGAAGATCTTAGATGGAAAGAAATCACTGGAGTTGACGGTGAAGAGCATGATATCGATAGTTTCGAAGATTACTTTAAGTGTTATGGCGTTCAATTAACAGGCATGTCATGGAGAACAAAGTATTACGAAGATGTCGCTATGTTCTTCATTCTAGAAGAAGCGAAAAGGTATATCAAATATCAAAGACACAACCTTGTGGAGCCAAGAACATATACACACAGTGCGGGATATGCAAACCATGGTGACTACTATCACTTTTGGGACTTGTTAATGAAAATGGGACAAGAGCTAAATAAGGAAGTTGAACAGAAAGAAGAAGCTGCTGTTTAAAAATATTAAGGGGGATATAAGATGTGTGCATGTGAAGGAACGGGAGTAATCAGGAACGACCAGGGGAACGGATGCTATCAATTCGCACCATGTATTTGCGAGGCAGCAAACGTTACACCTGAAGAAGTGGATAGAAGACGCCAGAAAGTAATGGAACGGTTAGAAACGGCTTATCAAATGCAGATACAAGAGAAAGTCGGAATAGGGGCATGAAGCAGCTAACACTTGAGGATGTAGTGGGAAGTTTTGATTACTCAGCAAAGAGTACGGCGGATCGGTTCTTACAACGTGATACAAGCGTCATAACGTACTCAATAGAGTTTTATGACAAGGACGAGAAATGGAAGCTCCGATGGTTTGAAGCGAAGTCAGAGAGGGAAGCCGTAGGAATGGCTAAAGAAAAATACGGACAGATACAAGTTATTAATACTTATATTTCGGATAGGTCGTTAGAGGAAATAATGAATCTTGATTAGGAGGGGAATGAAGATGGAATATTATCCGCCAGTACCAACGTGGAACGATTATGAATTTGCGAAGAAAAACGGAGTACCTAGAAGGAACGTAGATATAAGAGTTCGGTATTTAGGATGGACGATTGAACAAGCTATTACGAAGCCTTTAATGTCAAAACGAGATAGACCGGGATATAAAGGATTTGCAGAAATTGCAGAAATGAATGGGATCCCATATAAAACATTCGTATCGCGGGTAAAAATTTTAAATTGGTCGTTGGAGGAAGCTGCTAATACTCCTACAAGACACTATTCAAATCGCAGGCAAAAAGGAGTGAGCTAAGAAATGGGGATGACTATGAATTACAAAAAAGTCGCAACCTGGGAAGAATATGAAATCGCTGAGAAGAACGGAATTAGCAGACATAATGTAGATCAAAGGTTAGCTATGGGTTGGGACCTAACAAAAGCGACGACTGAACCTATTGCAAACTCATTTAAGAGAACACATAAAAAGTATGTTGATTTAGCAAAGAAAAATGGTATTGGATATAAGACGTTTTATAATCGCGTGAATGTGTATAAGTGGAGTTTAGAAGAAGCGGCTACTGCTCCTATTATGACAAGGAAAGACGCATGGGAAAAATCGAGAAGATTAAGATCAAAGATTCCAGATGAAATATATGTATTAGCTGAAAAGAATGGCATTGCTAAAAACACATTACAGTCAAGAGTTTTAGTTCTGAAATGGGACATGAAAACGGCAGCGACATTAAAAGCAAGTAAGGGTAATAGAACGAAGAAAGGGGAAGCGTCATGAAATACAATATGGTAATTACTTTCGAAGATTATGAGAAAGCAGCTAAAAATGGTATTAGCAAGGCGAATGTATATCAACGAGTGAATGGGTATGGTTGGAGTGTTGAGCGAGCTATAACCGAACCTGTAAAACATTGCAAAGGCAGTCAAGAAGGCATGGTAGTAATTGCTGAGTGCAATGGAATTAGTAGACCTACTTATTTTAGAAGAATTTCGAGAGGGATGCCACCTCATGAAGCAGCGACGAAACCGAAAGGGCATACTGCATTCCTGGAGATAGCTGCAGAACATGGAATTAAAGATGTCACGTTTTATCAAAGAATTGCAAGAGGGATGACCCCTTACGAAGCGGCAACGAAGCCAGCACGTAAATATAAGAAGAAAATCAGCTAGGAGGACAAGCCATGACAACAAAGGAACGGGCGCTAAATGGGTTCTGGACTCATAAACGGACGGGTGAACACATTGTAGTCAATCGAGTGACGAAATTTGGCGAAGCCTATGCGCGGCATGTTGGCAAGAACACGAAGACAGTTAATAAGATAAGGGTGAAAATACAGACAGATAAGCTAAAGGAAGAATATGTGAAAGGCATGAGATAGGTAAATGGAAAGGAAACAAATATTCATTGACGTCTTATTACATAAAGGGATTTACAAGGAAGAAGATACAGGACGTCAGCTTTATGAAATGAGTGAGTTGGAACTATTCGAATTGATAAAAGGAGATGGGGAGAATGAAGAAAGCAATTAAGGAATATGCAGATAAATTATTGAAAGATGCAAAAGTGAGTAAAGAATTAGCTGATAAAACAGATGACTTAACACTTTCTGCTTACCATATAGGAATGAGTACAGTGCTTGAGGGAATCGCAATGTCATTAGAAGATATTTTAGCAAACAGAACGATACAACCAATCGAAAATAACGTTTATGAAATTACTCAATTATTAGCAGAAGCAAAGGAGAATGGAGAGAATGGCAACTAAGATTATTGTTTATACGAAGCATAATTGTCCTAACTGTATGCATGTAAAGTTCGGATTAGAAGCAGCAGAGGTTGAATATGAAGCTAGAAACATAGAAGAAAAAGAAGAATACAGAAAAGAATTTGATACTTACGGATATAGCGCGGCACCTGTGACGGTATTCCCTAACGGAAGGGTACTTGCGGGATTTGAAAGGAAAGAATTTGAGGATGAATTAGGATTTTAGGAGGAATTTCGTGAAGAAAATAACAGAAATCCAATTAAAAAGTGAACTGAAAACGATAGATAGCGAGATCAGCAAATTAGAATATCATCTTGTGGGATTGAAAACTGAAAAAGAGAAAACGATTCAATGGCTAGAAGAGTTAAATAATCGTAAACGTAGATTAAGAAGTTACTTATAAGGAGCGGACAAACAATGAATTTTAAAGAATATCAAACAGCAGTTACAAGAACATTTGCAGCAGGAAGAACATACGAACAAAACGCTACAAACTACGCTATGGGATTATGCGGAGAAGCAGGTGAAGTTACGGATCATATCAAGAAGGCGGTATATCATGGCCACAATTTAAATGAAGATGAGGTTGAGAAGGAATTAGGTGATGTACTTTGGTACCTTGCGGCGCTAGCAGAAACTCATCATCTTGATTTAGACGAGATCGCAGAGAAGAACATTCATAAGTTAATGAAACGATTCCCGAACGGATTTAGTGAAGAAGACAGTAAGAAACGTGTGGATATGAAGTAAGACCAAATTTGAATTTTGTAAGAAATGGGGAGAGAACATGAAAAAGGTTGAATTTAATCAGAACAGTTTTGGACAATCGTTAATTATCACGGGTTTAGCAAGATTAGTTGAAGAAGAAGGATTAACACCGCATGAGTCATTTGAGGTTTTAAGACTTATTCAAAACAATACATTTCATGCGTTAGCTGATTTACACAAGGAATACAGAAACAAAAAATAAAAACGCTATTTGAGTAGAAAAGGAGAATGAACAATGAACTTGAAGGAATACGTCGTTTATAAAGGTGAGTCATTGATATGTATCGGAACAATACAGGAGTGCGCTCAACAAATGGGCGTACTTCCTAAAACAGTTCACTTTTACTTGACGCCAGCGTATCAAAGGAGATTGGCTGGGAGGAAGAAAGCCAGGAACTATATAACTGTTACGGAACTTGAGGGGGATTAAGGATGAAATTAAATAAAAATGAATTACTTCAAATATACGAATGGTTTTACTACATCAGATCTACAAATTTCGCTCATTTAAGTGATGAAGATAGAAAGTTAGCTACAAAGGTTAGAAAAGAAGCCATGAAGCAATGTGGGCTAAAGGATAAGTAAGAACTTAATAAAAATTTCATTTTGTAGAAAAGGGGAATGGATATGATGAAGGTTTTTAAAATGAATGATTGTGATTGGGTTTGCGCTGAAACTGAAGAACAAGCAAAGGAATATTACAAAGAAGAATGTGGTATTGATGATGAAGATTTAAACGAAGGGTTCGTTGGGGAAGTTAGTTTGCAAGAAGTTACGTATGTAGACATAGATGAATTGCCAGAAAGTGAAAAGGACAATTTCCAATGTGGAAGACCACTTGGAGATTCTATAGTAGTCCGTAAAACATTTGAATGGGTAATTAAAAATGACAACATTACAAGCCCTTGTATCATTGCATCAACAGAATATTAAAGAGCAGCTAGCAAAAGCTAACTGCTCAGCTCCAATTGGGGGTTGGAGAAATATCATGTTGTCTACAGTATTGACAAAAGATTGAGTTTTATTCAGGGAGGAAGATGAATGAAATGGATAAGAAAGTAACGATTCCAAAATTAGTAGCAGAAGAATTATCTCAAAAGCTAGAACGGTATGGGAAAGAAGGAGCAGCATACATGATGCTTGAAATGTGTGACAGCTCCAATGATGCTACATACGAATGGCTAAGCACAAAAGGAAATGTGGTTAAATTAGCATCTGCTATCGAGTTTGGATATGAGATTCAAGAAGACAAACTGTTAAAACGATATCAGTGGAGCAAATCTACAGCTGAAACATCAAAAGATAATGAGGATGTTGATACATCTTGGCATATAGGACATTACGTAGGAATAGAGGATGCACTTGAGATCTTAGGAATCACAATTAAGGGCATTAATGATTAAAATTCAACAAAATAATCCTTTTAATAGAAAGAGAGGTTAAGACGATGCTGGAGTTTGTGGAAACAAAGACATTTGATTTCTTAGTAAAGATGATGGTAACAGTAGTGGTTTATATGGTAATGGCACAAGTTGTACTTAGTTACTTAAATATAGATTTTGTCTTTATGGAACAATTTTTGTTTGTGAGTGCCTGGTATGTGTTATGGAGCAGAAAAGATTTTTTTGAAATAGTTGAGGAAGTCAAACAAGCACGTAATAAAAAGGAGGAATAACAATGGGACTAGGAAACCGAGGAATGGCATTTGAGATGCTTATCAATCTATCGAATGAAATGTATCAAAGGGAGGGAGTGGCGCTTATAAACAAGCGTCCGACTCCTGTGAAGGTGTTAAAAAGTGCAGGTGGGCGAGTTCTAAACGGATTCTACGAATCTAAAAGCACAGTGGACTATGACGGTGTTTATAAAGGACGAGCTGTTGCATTTGAAGCGAAATCAACACAGAGTCTCACGCGATTCGATTTAAGTAACATTGCGCAGCACCAGTTAGATTACCTGGAGAAAGCTGAAAAGATGGGAGCTGTGTGTTTCTTCCTTATAGAGTTTAGTAAGGATAAGACAGTATTCCTAGTACCAGCATCAGTGATTCAGTCGTATGTAAGGATGTCTCATCAACCGAATGGCAAGAAGTCTATACCGAGAGCAGACTTTGATGTTTATGGGTACTTGGTAGAACAAACAGAACGGGCACCAGTTGATTATTTGCAATACGTAGATGAAGCAGTAGCTCCAGTTATGTTTGATGGCATGATTCAATTTGATCAGGACCATAAGAGAGTAGCAAATAACATTGAAGCAGCAAAAGAGAAGATGGCTAACAAGATGCGTAAGTTATTAAAAATTTAATGGATAACGGAACCATGCAGAGTGGATGGTGGGGGCTACTCGCTATGCATGGTTCCCTTATTCAGAAGATAGACATTAAAATTTCACATACCTTATAGGAAGTGAAAATAACAAAATTACAATAGGGGGATTACAGATGGAGCAATTATCATTCTTTCCGGAAATTGATGATAAGACGCAAAAGACAATTGAAAAAGAGGTAATAAAGGTACTTAAAGAGTATCGCGCTTTAAAAATTAGAATGGAAAACCAACAGGAAAACAAACTGGAAGGAATCAGCTTATTCCCTGAAATTAGAGATACGAGAAAGATAAGTGATATTAAGTTCAAACAAATTGATAAGGCGCTAAAGTATTGTTTAGATGAAGATGAGAGTGGAATCATCAAGAAGAAGTATCTAAGTAACAAGAGGTTAAAAGATGAGGTTATATATGATGAGATTGGATTATACAAGAATGCATACTATGCGAAAAAAAGAACAGCATTACGTTTGATTGCTACGTCATTAGGGATGATCTAAATAAGAAAGGAAGATACAAAATGTTATATAGACACTACAAAGGCGGTTTATATCGTACATTATCAGAAGTTGCTTATCACAGTGAAACAGGAGAAGAAATGGTTGTATATATTTCCGTTGATACAGGGGCGGTTTGGGTTAGACCATCTAAAATGTTTCATGAATCGGTTTTAAATGAAAATGATGCAATAGTACCTAGATTTAGGAGGATTCCTGAATGAAAAAGTGGGAGAAAAGTAGGACAAAATTAGAGAAGTTTTTAGAGAACTTTGATAGTCAAATCAACGGTATTCTTAATGTACAAGCCCTTTGACAACCGCATATCGAAGAGGATTAGTACACCTATAAGTGAAACGTTCTTATGCGAGAATGTCACGGTAACGTATACCGCATAAAGGGCGGGCATGGGCGGTAAGAATCCGTAATAAGACGAAAAGACTAATTAAAACATATTCCAGTGTGGCGGGTG
>NZ_KB895622.1:0-12188 GCF_000374885.1 Bacillus sp. 105MF
AACTGCCGTTCCAGACTCGTTTCGGTCAGTTCTTGCTGCTTTCGCACGTTATCGACCGTCTCAGCCACCGGAATTGCGTGTAACGAGGCTACGTCTACGTTCACTGTACGTTACAACCTGGAGATTTGCCCACATGCCTTTTGCATGTGATGTCAGAAGGCTTCGCCATGTCGCTTTCACTTCATGGCGCCTCTCAGGCTACGGGAGTGGAGTCTATTCTCCCGATTGGACTTTCACCAACTAGATAATGTGTCCTTATCTGGACACGCCTATTTGCCAACGCAAAGTATATAACTCATGTACCTGTTCCATCGGAACCCATTCCCAAGGTGTGTTCGTCACATATACGTTTAATCCCACTACCATTTTACTTTTCTCTGAGTACGTTCTATTTTGTGATTTTTCTTTTTCCGCGATTTTTGCTTGTCGTTTTTGAAGTTACTTTTCTGTTAATCGATTAAAAATGACGCGTGCAAACAGCTGTTGTTTATCACTAATATAAGCATTTTTTAATTCAAATGTTTCTCCAGGCTGTAATTGTTTCAAAATCTGTTTTACATCGATTTGTATGTATTCCGATTGTTTCTTAATTGCACCATTTTTAAAGTATTCTGGGCTAGGATTTTTCACATATACATTCGTATTCAATTTTAAACGAGAAATATAGTATGTACCTCGTTGATCTATTTGATCTAAGTCTTCCAATGAAAAATAACCCAAATCACGAATACATAAATCCCCTGGTCGTAAGGTATCTAAGCACTCTGTACCAAAAATTTTGTCATTATTTTTTCCTGGTCCAACTTGAAAGTTAAGAAATTCCCCACTGTGTAGATCGTATTCTAATTGAATTTTGATTCCGGCTGTTTGGGCACATCCTCCAGAGCCTGGATATACATTCTCTAAAGCATTTGGCACTTGAAATAAGGTAGCATCTAGGATGCGAATTCGCCCAAAATAAGAGAAGAGATGATTAGAAAATTGCGTTTGTTCACATATTTTTTGTTGTAACAGTAAAGAAAAAATATGTTGTAAAAACAAAACTGCTTTAGCATTTAAACGTTTATTTAAGCCCTCAGGGCTGAGTAAAGTACCAGTAGCTGCATGAAGCCTGCTACATAATCGGACTAAGGGATCACTTGCCACCCGTTGACTGATCCAAATACAAATGGTAGCTAAGTCTGAGCCGGAAAACTTACGTTTTCGCTTTATAAATCCGATTTCTCTTGCAAGTTCTTCTAAAAATACAGGTGTAACATATCGTTGTAATTCTTCCGCAAATGATTGTAGTTCATCTTGAATCGAGAGATTCATAAAAAACGTCATCCTTTCTAATCTAGCTTTTTTAGAAAGGATAACGTTTTCTTGTATTTGAAGGTATTAAAATCTCTTAAGTTAAGGCATGTATGGTGATCCTATATGGATGAGATAATAAAAAAGCTAGCATTTTGCTAGCTTCCACATTATTTTGAAGTAAGTGCAACTAAAACATCTACTGGATAGTCAACGGAGTTTTTCACTTTATATTCTGTCGGACTTGTAAGATCCTTAAATTGATCACCAAGTTGACCAAAAAGATTATTCCAAATAGCATCTCGATCAGACATCCATTTTTGTAATTTTTCCCCTGGAATAACTGAATATGTTGCTACTTGTTGATATAATGCTGTTCTATATTGATCATATGCATAATCAGTCTTTGGATTAAAGTCAAATGTTTTTGTAACTGTACTTTCTGAATTTAAAGTAACACCATAACCAAAACTTGCAGTTAATGATTGATTTACTTTTGCAACCCCCTCAAGACCTACTTCCATCCCAATTGTATAAGATAATCCTACAGTTACATTATGCGAAATACCACTTGTAACCGCTTTGCTCCAATGATAACCTGAATTTTTATCTACTATATTTGAATCAATCAATTTCCAATTTACTTCTTTTTTCAATTTAGTATCTTCTAAAATTGGATCGTTTTTAGGAATGGCTATTGTATATAATATTTCTCCTTTGTTACCTGTTTTTTCATATTCTTCTCCAACCTTAAGCCATGTACCATCAGCTTTTAAAATTTTATGTTTAGAATTAGCATCCATTTTTAATCCATAAACTCTTGCTCCATTACTCTTAGCAACAACATCTACATATACATAATCAATTAACTTTCCATCTTCTGTAGACACATGCCATTCATTAGGAAATTCTTCATAAGGACCTGTAGGAATGTAAGGGAGTTGCGTACCATTTTTAGCAACCTGAGCTGCTGTCATAGGTGTTTTTGATCCTTGTGAATCTACTACAATTGGAAGACTTCCTACTTTCGTAGTAGTATTAGTATCTGCAGAAGAAAACCCTGGTGCTACAAATAAAGCTGCACTTAATACAAATGCTGCGGGGATTATTTTTTTTATACGATTCATGCTATTTCTCCTCTTCTTTCATTATTTCTATAAGATTACAAAAATGAAATCCCTTTCGATATATTTATCTTATTATAAATATCTTTCAAATCACTTTCATAAATGTTACAAAAGCCTTTCATTAATTTGAAAGGCTTTGAAATTTCTAAAATACACGTATCAAACTCAAATTATAGTATTTACTCTCAGGATGCCCCTTGAACCCAATAATCGTTTCCTTTTTACTTTATGACATAAATAACTTTTGCTATGTGTAAATGTATTTGTTGTTGGTGATTCACTTATGCATCAAACCATAAGTGAATATGTCTAGCTATAATACGTTGTTCTAACAGGCTTTTCTAAAAATGAAGGAGTAAAATATTTATGTAATTCTTCAGCAAATAATTGTAGTTTACTTTGAATTGAAAGATTCATAAAAAACGTCATCCTTTCTAATCTAGCTTGTTTAGAAAGAATAACGTTTTTTGGTACTTGGGGGTATTAAAATTTCTTAAGTTGATGGGCATGTAAGGTGACCCCATATCCATCAACTTAAGAAAAATAAACGCCCTAAAACGAAAAAAATAAGCGGACTTCTGAAAGTAACTATCTGTAGAGAAAGAAAATTTTTATTTAGGGGGTATATTAAAACCTTAGCTTGACGGTGATGGGCTACCGCCAGCATTTTGGAAAAAACCCACGTTAAGAGTTTTTGGCATAAAAATAAGTAGTTTTAATAACGCTAAGAGCATGCAAGATTTTATAATATCAGAGAGTAAGAGAATCCCTTGGTATAAAAGGATTCCTGACGATATCCAACTTTTTATAATGTGGCGTTATGTTAACCGCACATGTATAGGATATACATAAATACATTTTGTCGAAATTATTAAAAAGGGGAATTTTTCTATTTGAAGAATTAATAATTGTTTGCCATATGTATTAGAAATCTCAATCTAAACTAAAGGAGAACAAAATGGGACAAAACAATAAAGGATTTTCCGAAACAGGGTTGCGCAAAATGCGCAATGTACTGGCGCAGCATGTCGATTCTGGAAAGATTCCTGGGCTCGTCGCCTTAGTCAGCCGAAACGGCGAGACGCACGTCGAAGCGCTTGGAACAATGAGGCATGATGGTGGCGCACCAATGCGTCGGGACACGATCTTTCGATTGGCGTCCACTAGCAAGCCGATCGCAGTTTCACCGGTAATGGTTCTACTCGACGAGTGCAAACTGCATTTGGACGACCCAGTAGACAAATGGCTGCCCGAACTCGCCGACCGGCAGGTGTTGAAACGGCCCGATGGTCCGCTGGAAGAGACCGTCCCAGCACGGCGTCCTATCACTGTACGAGACCTGTTGACCTCCACATTCGGGCTCGGAGTGGATCTCACGTTGATGGGTTCTCCGATCATGAACGCGTTCTTCGAGAGTGGGATATTCGACACGCCAGGGCAGGATATGCCCGATCCAGATGAGTTTATGCGTCGCCTAGGTGCACTTCCGCTAAGCTACCAGCCCGGAGAGCGGTGGCAGTATCATATCAGTATCGAAGTGCTCGGCGTGCTTGTTGCCAGGGTCACGGGTCAGACATTCGAGTCGTTCCTGCGCGAACGCATCCTCGATCCACTGGGGATGAAGGACACTGGCTTCTACGTGCCTGAGCGCAAGATTGACCGGCTTCCACCTGCCGTCAACCCCGATCCGCAGACAGGTGAGTTCATCGTGTGGGATGAGGGTGCAGGCGGACGTTACAGCAAACCTCCAGCATTCCAAGCAGGCGGCGGTGGGCTGCTCGCAACCGTCGACGATTATCACGCGTATTTGCAGATGCTGTTGAACAAAGGGATGCACGGAACCAAACGGATCCTGTCCCGACCTGCAGTCCAGCTGATGACCACCAACAGTCTTACTCCTGAACAACAAGTATACCGAGACGATTTGGTCAAAAACAACGTCCATTTGTCGCTTGGACAAGGGATACAAGGCGGCTGGGGCTTTGGGATGGCGGTGCGTACCTATCTTGGAGACTACGCGTCTATCGGTCAGTTCGGCTGGGATGGCGGAACCGGCACTGCAGCTTACGCTGATCCAGACAAACAGTTTACTGGAATCCTGTTCACCCAGGTTGGGATGTCCACTCCGGACTCATCGCATCTTATTCAAGACTTCTGGACCACGGTCTACCAAGCAATCGAAGACTGAAACCGAACTTAGGTATTGTTTAAAGGAAAACGCCAAGACGGATGCAGAATCATAGGCATGTAAAGAAATGTTTTGTCAAATCCGCAGGATTTCAAAATCTTCGTCATGCTTCACGTACGATTAAAGGTATTGAGACCATTCATGCCCTATATAAACAAAGGCGAAGTCTTCAAAGAGACTCCGCCTTTTCAACGTACAATGAACTTCAACAATTACTAGCTACTTCCTAAACATTGTTCCTCATTTACCAACCTGTTTATGCTTTTTTCAAACTTTGCAACAGAACCTTATTATGAATAACCTTTTCCACTAAAATACTCCACACGCTTATCTACTCGTCGTTTCTTTTTATATTCCGCAGTCATAAGCAATGCACCCATTACAAACAAACTATTACTTACAATGATCCAAAACATAGATAAATGTTGCGTTGTCAATAAACCGGGAAAAATTGCAACACACATGAAAAAAATCCGATGAAAGAATACTGCTATACAAACAAATAATGTAGTTAATAAAATCAAGAAAAAAGAAATAAATATTTCCATATTAAAAAAACGCCACTGATATTCTTCATAAAAGTAAGCTATAACTTGTATTCCACATCCTAAAAATCCTAGCATATGACCCAAAACATGAACTTTATATCTATCTTGTTGCCTTCCCAGCTTCGCAGCTAAACTTATAAGGGTACCTGTTACAACTCCAATCAATATAAATACTCCTATGTACCATAATGGCCTACCGATAGAAATGTCGACACCATAAAAGCCATAGAGCATAAGGGTTATACATACTCCTATCATTATAGTAGACAAAAAAACATCATATTTTTTATATAGAAATTTCTTTTGCAAAACCAACGAACTCATTAGCATACAAGTACATGCTACTAAAGCAATATAAATAAAAACTCTCAAATCTCTCCCTCCTACATAGTAAATTTTACCATAATATTAACCTAAGTCCTATATTCATTCATATGAAAAAACGGCTTTTTGTAAGTTCCCTAAATACTTTCTTAAAGCAGGTAAAAACAAAATTTTAATTAAGCAGTCTTTGATTTATTTTCTATGTCCTTATCTACTAGTATTTTGCTGATTTTAAATAGAAAAATTGAAAGTATATATAAAATGGATGTAAATGCCACGATAGCGATAAACCCCATCCCCATCAAGCTAATATTTTTAATTACCCCCAAAACGAAAATTTTATGCATCGTTGACTACTGATAATGATGCGTTATGTTAACCGAGCATGAATACGATATACAGGTTTTTAAGGTAGGTTTTCCAATAAACAGTCACGAACTATTAATAATGAAGAGTTCACTTTAAGGAGGATTCATAAAATGAAAAAATTAATGACAAGTGATGGTACTACCTTACATATAAGCAAAGATGGACAAGGATTACCTTGTATTTTCTTACATGGAGGTCCTGGTTATTGGAGTTACTCTTTTGAACGGACAGGTGGCCCTCTTTTGGAAAGTTTTATGGAAATGCATTATCTTGATCGGCGGGGGTGTGGTCGCTCTTCACTCGCTCCGAAAGGAGATTACTCACTAAAAAGATTACTTTTAGATTTTGAGGAAATAAGGCAAGAATTAAAGATAGATAAATGGATTGTAATGGGACACTCATTTGGTGGTATTTTAGCTACTAACTACGCAAAACAACACCCTGACAATGTCTTAAGTTTAATCTTGCTTAATTGTACACTAAACAAGCGAGAGTCAAACCTGCATCAAATGAATGTAGGAAGAAGCTGGTTAGAAGAAGATAATGTTTTGAACTCTTATGAGTCAATCGAGTCTTTCTTTAAAGACTTCTTTGCAATGGCTGAAAAACTGCTAGAAATGGGAAAGTATTATGATTTACAGTTCACGGATAGAAAAAACTTTAAAGTCTTAGAAAGCTTAGATAAAGAACTTAAACACCGCCCTGATTTTCGTAAATATGTACATGCGGATCCTGAGTTTTTTCAAGATTATACTCAAATCACAACTGAAATTTCAGTACCAACTCTTGTAATTAGTGGCAAGTATGATGATGCTGTTGGACCAGATCACTATAAAAAATTTAATTTTCCTAATATGTCCGTTGCTATTTTAGAAGATAAGCATCATCCTTATTTAGAAAACAAAGAAGAATTCAGGCGCGCAATTCAGGAATTTATACTAGCTATACCTACTCTAAAAACAACTTAAATTTACTTCCGATATCGGGTTTTATATAAATAAAATAGGTCTAAAGTATGAATCAGTTTCATTATTAAGTATGATTTAAAAATTCCTTTTTTTGTTATCATTTAATTAATATTTAACAAATGGGGGATGAAATATAAAGCTTAAGGTTCAAGGGGTTTCTGAACTGGTTTTGCAGGTAGAATCAATGGCTAGAGCAGCGGGGGATTATTTGTATCCTTAATAGTCAAAGAGAAAGCAGTAAGAGAGTTAATATGTTGCAAGTATTGAGACAAGGAGTGTTATTCGGATGGCAAACATTTTAATGATTAACTTTCCAGCAGAAGGGCATGTCAATCCTACTTTGGGCATTGTAAAAGCTTTTGCGGAAAGAGGAGACAGTGTTCACTATATTACAACTGAAAAATTTAAAGAACGTTTAGAAAAAGTTGGCGCAACGGTTCATCTTCAGCCTGATTTATTGAGTAAAGCATCCATTGATCCGTATTCGAATGCCGGTTTAAATGCCTTTCTGAAAATTCAAATTCAAACTTCATTGGACGCTTTAGATATCACAAAACAGTTATCTCAGGATATTGATTTTGACTTTGTATTTTATGAAAAATTTGGAGCAGGGCAACTGGTGAGAGATTACTTGCAAATTCCGGGAGTTTGCTCTTCAGCATCCTTTTTGTTTCCCAAAGAATTTCTTAAAAACATGCCTTTATCTCCAGAATCCGGATTTAAACCTGATGAAGAAGCTGAAAAGTTAATGGTACAAATGAAAGAATGTTATGGCGTAGAGCCGGAGAGCTCGGCTCAGTTTATGAATAATGCGGGGGAATTAACGATTGTTTTTACGAGCCGGTATTTTCAGCCTAATAGCGAAAAATTCGATGATTCAAATATCTTTATCGGACCGACATTCCCAAAGAGGGCTTATACGGGTAGCTTTCCCTTTGAAGCATTAGAGGATGAACAAGTCCTTTATATTTCGATGGGGACGGTTCTTGACCGTACAGAGGAGTTTTTTAATACATGTATTGATGCATTTTCTGATTTCAAAGGAAAAGTTGTCATCGCTGCCGGTGAAAGAGTAGATATGACAAAAATTAAAGAAGCTCCCGAGCACTTTATCATTTCTTCATATGTACCGCAATTAAAGGTACTCGAGCACACGGATGTCTTTATTACCCATGGCGGTATGAACAGCGTGAATGAATCGATCCACTTCAATATCCCAATGGTTGTTATCCCGCATGACAAGGACCAGCCTACAGTGGCGCAGCGTCTGACTGAGCTTAATGCCGGCTACAGAGTATCAAAAGATAATTTGAAACCTGAAACGTTAAAGGATGCCGTTAAAGAAGTGCTGACCAACGAAATCTATAAAGAGGGTATCAAAAAAATTAATGAAAGTTTTCAAAAAAGCGGTGGGGCAGAAAAAGCTATAGAAGCTATTGATGCTTTTGTGCAAAACAAAAAATGAAGAGAAACACAAAGCCTTATTCAATGCGAGTTGAATAAGGTTTTTTTAGTTTGACTTCCACTAACGAGAATTATGTCAAAAGTAAAGCTATTCTGATGAACGGTTTTACTTTTGACTAGCGTAGTTTTTTCCAAAATGCTGGCGATACCCCATCACTATCAAGCTAACAAAACAAAATCCCCCTAAAATGAAAAAATCCGCTGACTTCTCAAAGTAATTAACTGTAGTGAAAGAAAATTTTTATTTTGGGGGGTACATTAAAACTTTAGCTTGATGGCCATGGCGTACCGCCCACATTTTAACGATTTCATACGCCAAGAGATTCTCAAAAACCAATAGCATGATTTCAATTGAGATTTTGATTTAAATAATGCGTTCTGAGACATTATTCTTCTTCTAAAATAGCGTAATAATATTCATCCCACCATTCATTTCCATGTGGTATGCACTTCCTGAAATAGCCTTCTCTTCTCATTCCAATCTTCTCCATCACTCGATATGATGGGGTATTTTGTGGCTGACATGTAGCTATAATTCTATGTAGTTTCATTTCCTTAAACCCATATTTCAATGTAGCTTGTGCTGCTTCAGAAGCATATCCTTTATTGAAATATTTAGGATTGAACACCCAACCAATCTCATAAGTATGTTCACCAAAATATTTATGAAAAACAATATGACCAATCAGGATATTTTCATCTATTAATACCACAGGAAAGTTCTTAGCATTTTCACCAATGTTTTCATTCACAAAGTTTCTTGTATCTTCTTCAGCAAACACCCCATCGGGTATGTATTTCATAACATTGATATCTGATGTATACTCATGGACAGCTTGCCAATCTTTGAACTCAAATTTTCGTATTAATAATCTTTCTGCTTTTACAAACATTTACTTTTCCCCCTCAAAAAATCCTAACTTTATTTCAAATCCACATTTAACCCTTAAACCAAAAAGAACTTGTAGGAATCACTACAAGTTCTTTTTGAGATAATGTTAATAAGGGACAAACAAACTATCTTAACAGACATAACAGGGAAACTACTTGAAGACTGGTGTGACAAGTTCATTATATAACAAATATTAACATTTGAAGATTATAATTTTGAAAATTGTGTGAATTACGAAAACAAAACGAGTTATTGCATTTTTATTCCTTCAAAAATCCTTCTGTTCATTTCGTATAAAACGCTTTAAAGCGACATCTATATCATAATATATTAGTAAAATTATAGGTATATGCAAACAGAGAAGAATGATAAAATAATACCTATAATTCTCCTCATACAGGCATCTCCTTTCAAAATATGTAATTTCTAGAACCTTACAATTATAAATTAAATCTCTATATTTAAATAATAAGAAATGAATAAAATACACAATTGCATATTCAACATTCTCATTAGGGTGTACCCTATTAATAAGTTAGTAAGTGGTTAATTTTAAAGGACTTAGAAGTTCTCAAATACAACTTACCAGAATTGAATTATAGTACTTTAAACAAACGAAAAAGAATTCCACTAGGAATAACAATTAAAAAAGCACTCATTCGAGTGCTTTTTGATTGAACAGTAATACTTTAATACTCTATAATTAACTTTTGGGAAGGTAATGTGAGAGTATTAGACGTAGTCTTAGCATTATCTTTTATTTGATAAACCATGAAATTGAATAATTTTGTGGTTTATTTTTTATAAATCCACAAGTTTTAAACTATTTTTCATAAACGTAATCATGAAATTAACATCGGATTACAGTTCCAGAATAGAGAGTCAGGAAATGGTCACCAATATCAATTATATTTGTTGCTTGTATATAACCTTTAAAACCATTTGATGAATAATAAATTTCTTTTGGAATACTTTCTTTAACCTGATAACTAGTTTTTGAGTACTTCACATAATGGTTTGTGATTACTGTTGATTCAGGGACAATATTAGCTCTTTGTTCAAAAGTATTTGCGATAGTAGAAGATGAATTAAATTCAACATTTTTCTGAGAAATACGATCCAAACTTTCAGCTTTTACACCTTCCGTTTGAGAAAAGGCACCTAAACTAGCTAATCCTATTAATGTAGCAAGTGTAAACTTTGAAAACCCTGTGAGTTTCCCCATTTTATAAGCCTCCTTTAAATTTTTTATAAGATAGATCCTTACACTTCACAGTCTATATCTAACAGATAGATTGTGTACATACATATCATTAGACAAAATTCTACACTATGCTCTATTTTTTTTAGATTATGTATAATAATCCGTTGTTCAAAAAGTTGTCACAAATAAAAAATGATAATGATAACAAAGAAATGAATAGTATATGCGTTGCTTGTATTATTATTAATTATCTTAATATTCTTTAATAATTAGATAAAATCTATATTAAAGGGTGAAAATGTGATATTTTTTAGAAAGAGGAGTAGTGTGGTTCTGTTGCAAAGAAAAAATGAAAACCAGTAAAACTCATATATTCCTAACAGAATTGTATTTTATGCTACAAGTTCAAACAATTGATGGATGAATTCTTTCTGGTTTTGGACAGACTGGCCCCGTAAATCAATCTGTTCTTTTTTAATCATATGCATAGCCTCTACTCCAGAAAGAATGGATGTAGCTGTGTCAAAGCATTTGAACCCTAGCATAGAACGGATACGCTTCTTTATAAAGCGATGATCTTGTTCTACTATATTATTCAAGTACTTTTGTTGTCTAAGTTGCATACCTTCAGGCATATGTTTCTCTTCTTTTAACTCTTGAATCGCTATAGGGTAGGCAGGGTTCTTATCCACTGTTACCACGCGAGGTTTAGAAACGTACGAAAAAGCCAAGGCTTTCTTGAGAAAGCGCTTGGCTGCTTGTTTATTTCTTGATTCACATAGATAAAAATCAATCGTATTCCCTTCTGAATCGACTGCACGATATAAGTACATCCATTGTCCTTTTACTTTAATATAGGTTTCATCGACTCTCCAAGAGTCATTAGTTAGCTTAAGGTGACGACGTATTCGTTTGTCCAATTCAGGGCCATACTGATGAACCCAACGCATAATCGTGGTATGAGAAATAGATAAGCCCCGTTCCTTCATCATTTCCATCAAATCACGAAAACTGAGGTTATACCGTAGGTACCATCTTACCGTTAACAAAATAATATCAGGCTGATAATGCTTCCATTTGAACAAATTTTCCTTTTTCATACTGATCACACACCTTTTCTAGAGTAGTAATATCAGTATGTCCAAGTTTTATAGATTTTTTGCACCAGATCCGTATCTTTATATGCTTCTTCTCTATTTGAAGGAATATCCATATATAAGATGTCTTCTCTAAATTGAGAAGCTGTAAAATCGTATCGCTTCCCATTAATAATATTATAAAAATGCCATGCATCAGGCAATTTAGTTTTCTTTATTGCTCCACCTAATATATCATTTATTACTAATGTGGTTACACCACATTGTCCCTTTGCAGGATTATCCTTACTCCATTTTGAACTGGATTTTAAAGACCAAGATTTAGACAAAGCATTCATTATTTTTTCTATTTGTAACGTATTACTCTCCATATAAATCCCTTCTCTTCTATAAATTAACTTATTATAATTTTTGATAAATGATAAAATAATCGTTTAAAAACTAAATAAATTTATAATAAATAACCGTTGCATCTAATTCACCATTCGGAGAAATTGCATACCCCGGTATTTTGCCGGATTCTTGATAGTCTAATGACTTGTACAATCTATTGGAAGAATCTCCTTCTCTAGTATCTAATACTAAAAGAGACCTGCTTTCTTGTTTTGCTCTTTCTTCTGCTTTTTGCATAAGTGAGCGTCCAATACCGTTACGTCTAAAGTTTGGATGAGTCATTAACTTGCATATTTCAGCTCTGTGGCTTCCATTTGGCTT
>NZ_KB895623.1:0-12140 GCF_000374885.1 Bacillus sp. 105MF
TGAATTTCTTTTTAAGCTTCTTATATTTTCTATATGAACGTCTAACAATGTTTAACATGAAATACGGTATTTTAACAGGGAAAGGCAATTTATAAATGAAAGGCAAGTAAAATGTAAAATATGCCTTTTCTAGGTCTCTCCACTTACTATCTTCTTTTGTTTTTAAGAAATCAGATACATCGACTACATATCCCCTTCCGTTTTCCATCATTACATTTTTCCCGTGAACATCACAAGGAGTTAATCCTTGTTCCCTTGCATACTCTAAAGCTTCATTGATATCAAGGATTACCTGCTTAGGAATTTTAATCCCCTTATGAATAGCATCGTATAAGGTAATTTCTTTTAAACGTTTCAATACTATGAAATTTTCTCCTTTATATATAAGCTTCGAATAAGAAGGATGATTTCCGATTCTTCGGTATACTTCTGACTCTTTTTTAATTCCTTCTCCTTCTCGCGCGTAAACTTTCACTACCCAATCTTTGTATTCTTTGTGCATAAATACTGCGGCATAATTACCTGTCCCTAAACACTTCCAAAGTCTAGGAATATCTTTAACTACTACAGGCTCGAATTCATCCTCACTTCTTATGCTTACCTCTTTTAATAATTCGTCCTTTATCAATCCCACAAAACTATTTATACTCATCATTTCCACTCCGGTTTTGCTAAAAGGGGGCCCACCCACATTTTAACGAATGTTGGTGCTACCTCAATTACTATCTTAACAAATTAAAATTTTGTCTCTCTATTCTTTCATTCTTTCCTCATACTGTTTAGCAAGCTTATAAAAAGAAGAACGTTTGATGCCATACTTTTTCATGGCTCCTACTGCTGTAATTGAACCAGATTTCCATTCCTTGTAAGCATCCGTAAATTCTTCTGTTATTTCGACAGGCGGACGTCCTAAACGTCTACCTTGTTTTCTGGCAAGAGCAATTCCTTCAGCTTGACGTTGTTTAATATCAATGCGCTCTTTTTCTGCAAAGGCAGATAATATTGTCAGTGTTGCTTTTTGAATTGCGCTCTGAATAACATCATTTGTACTTTCTCCAGTGTAATTGACGTTAATGTATGGTTCCTTTATAAATTGTAAATTTACTTTATGTTTTTCGTAATATCTAAATTCTTCTAATGTATCATTCATATTTCTTCCAAGTCTTGTCAAGGAATCAAACACAATGGTATCTCCTGTACGAACAAGACGTTTTAGCATTTGATAATTCTCTCGCTCCATATTTTTTCCAGATTCTTTATCTATGAAAATATCCCGTTCTTCTATCCCTAAATTCTTCATATTCTGAATTTTCCGTTCTTCGTTTTGATCTTTACTCGAAACTCGCACATATCCAAATTTTTTATGTTTCATATGCTACACCTCATTGATAATTATAACAATTATGTCTGTAAAGGTATATCTTTACGAACATATAAAAAGAAGAATCCAAAATGGACTCTTCTTTTGTAAATTTAAATGGGGAAGATTTAGATATGTCAGAGCATTCCTCAAATCGTTCTGTAAGTAAATGCTAGAGTGGCACCTCATTCCCTGAATCGTTTCCGTACCCCAGAGGGGCATGAATATAATAAAGAATTAATAACTTATTTGAGCCCTTATATTACGGTACATGTAAATAGATTTGGAAAATATCGTATTGATTCTAATCGAAAACCACCTCAACTTCCATTTGATGTAGTAATCTAGAATCAACAAATTTATATTAAATACAATCCGTAAATCTAAGTAGCCTGATACTCAAAACAAATGAGATTCAGGCTATTTTTATCGATAGTAATTTACTTAAGTAAATATAGGAATTCTTATTCTTTGTTCAATATAAATAATTAAACAAAATTATTCTTTCCACTCAAATATTTTCTGGGCTCTCATAAAATATTTTTCCGCTTCTTCTTCCTTATGAAGAAAATGAAGAAGAAGCCCCTTTTCAAAGTAGATTCGCCCTAATAAATAAAAAGAATTATGTACGATACAGTTTTGGATGGCTCGATCACAGTATTGAATAGTTAATCTTTTTATTAGCTTTTACTCTTATTGTTTCTACTTCAGGATATGATTTTTCTACAACTCCTATATCTGGAATATTACCCATTAAAGTGTTTTTAATATCAAAACGCAATATACTAAAAGTATTTTCTTTTAATAACAGCTCTTTATAAATAGAATCATCAACAATTATTAATTTAGATTGTATTTTTTGTCCCTGTCCAACGCCGATTCCTAAATCATCTCCTCCTTTTGTCACAGGAATAATTTGAGTTCCAATCTGTATCTCTTCACTAGAAATATCTTTTCCATATACCACACCTTTTTCTTTTGTGATGGATGGCAAAGATTGGATAGGTTTTGTAACACGTGGACGTATTGTTTTTTGCAACATCTGTTCTTTTAGTAGTTTCTCAGCTGTAGTTTTATTCAAAACTCGTACTGATCCAGTATTTTTACAGGATGTTTCATCTTTATCTTTAAATTCAGAACCACACAACTGTTTTTCTTTATACTGCGTAGATGAACTTAATTTAGACTTATATTCTTCTGTTACTTTTTCTACTTGTTGTTGATCCCCAGATACAAGCAGTACATTTGGCAACGCTTGATAGAAACAATATCCTGCTCCTATTATTAATAAAATACTACAAAAAAATAAAAACTTTTTCATCAATCAAAATTCCTCCGTCTTATTAGTGTTTTGCGACTTCACATGTTTGAGGAAAATATGTGAAGTCGCAAAATAATAAAAATTATATCGTTTATATATAATATTTACTTATTCACTTATTCACTTATATTTTCTTTCTTTAAGGGGTATTTTGAATTATAAATAGCATTTCTTAATAAATACTGATCAGACTTCTTAATTTTTTCTTAAGAAAGCCAAAAGTTATTATATAAAGATTCGTAAATTTCCATATCATCAACGCCCGTTTATCCTAATAGAGTGTACCTTTTGAGACTAAGAGAAATAAATCTATTTTCTAAAATTATGAAAATAAATAAAATAATTACTGATTATGATAAAATTGTAAAGTTAGAATCTTGTATCAGCAAGGTTCTTACAAAACTATTAGGAGGGATAAATTTCATATTTTTTATGGAGGGATTTTATAATGTCCAAACATGTTATTAATAAAAACAATAATACATATCGTTATAGAGCACTGATTTTTGTGTTATTACCTATTGTAATGTTAAGTATTCTAATTTTTATACAGTTTATAATGAGTTATCCTATACCTATTTTGGGTTATAAAAATTATTTTAAAGATGATAATTTAGGATATGTTATTAAGGAATATACTTGGATTGGTACAACAAAAAAACAAACTATATATGGAGATGACTGGCTTTCTGTTAAAGATAAAACCAAATATATTGGAGAAGTACTAAGTGCTCAATTTATGTGGGTATGCGGGTTACTTGGTTTACTTATTACGAAGTTTTCAAAATTAAAATTCAATTCAAAGGAACTTAAACTTTATAAAATATTATGGTTTACAGTGATATTAGTTGGCTTATTATTTCATCTAATCACTTCATTAAAATAAAGGATAACACTACCAACAAAACACAGATATCTCCATCCTTTAGAGGTGTTTTGTTTGGGTACTTTGGGGATGATGGGGATGGGGCGGTACCCCATAATGTATACCTTTTGAAACGTAAAAATAAGCTTAATAAAGAAGAATGGGGGAATATTTATGTTCAATAATTATATAAACGCAAAAGATACACTTTTTTATAAAAAACGTTTTTACAATGTATTAGCTTCAATCCCTTTTGTATTTATTTCGGTAATAGGGATGTATTTGTTAGATGTTGAATTAATGTATTTTGTAATCGTTGCAGGTATTGCAATAATGACTTTATTAATTCAGGTAATTTATTATTATTCAAACTGGAAAAAATCCCTTAAGTGAATTTGGTAAGTTTCAAGATAGATTGCCTACCGATAATGATGCGTTATGTTAACTCTATATGAATATGATATTCATATTTTTTCTTTTGTTTTACTTAAAGGCCCATTTTATAGCAAAGAAAATCCTGAATATGAGTTTTCTTTGCTATAAAATGGGCTTGAACCTAACGCTACGTTAGGTTGTATAGTAAAATTACCGGTAATAATTAATCGTACGAAATGAGGGGATGATCATAAAAAAAAGATGGAAAGTTGGAGAATTAGCAAAGCAAACAGGCTTAACGGTACGTACACTTCACCATTATGACCAAAGAGGCTTATTTTCTCCATCTGAAGTTACAGATTCTAGACATAGAATTTATACCGAAACAGATATTGCTAAATTACAACAAATCCTTTCGCTCAAGCAATTAGGATTTACCCTAGAAGAAATTAAAGAAACGATTGAAAACCCTGATTTTAACCCAATTGAAATAATTAAAATTCAACTAGAAACAACTAAAAAACAAATATAGATACAACAAAAATTGTACAGTCGATTAGAAGGCATGTACGAACTTCTTTCAAATCAACAAGAGGTTCAACCCGAAAATTTTATTAAATTAATAGAGGTGATCAATATGAGTGAAAAATACTTTACACATGAACAATTAGAAAAGATAAAAATACAAAACGAGAAATTTAGTTCAGAAGAAAAAAAAGAAATCGAAGATCAATGGTTTGAGCTAATTGCTAAAATTCGTACTGAATTAAAAAAGAAAACCCCATCCAATCATCCAGAAGTAATAAAATTGGCCAAGCGTTGGAAGGAATTAACTAACAAGTTTACTGACGGTGACCCTGAGATTATAAAAGCCGCTGAACGTTTTCATGCAGAAAATCCTAATAATGCACTTCAACATGGTATAGACATAGACGAAAAGCTTTATAAATTTATTAAAGAATCCATGTCACACATTTAAAGACAATATACTTGATAATTTTCATATTTAAAATTCACAGAAAAAACGACATCTACATAGATGTCGTTTTTTCTGGTTCCTCTTTTGTAAAATAATATAAATCAATTGCACCCGAGATAACAAATATTCCACCTTGTCCTTGCTGCTAATAATGTGGCGTTATGTTAACCGAGCATGTATAGAATATACACTCACAAATCGGTCTCTTGAATGGTATAATTAGGAAAAAGAGTAGAGGGGATGAATTAGGTAGTCTTGGTTGTACTTGCAACCATTCTGACGTCCCTTAGCGTAAATAGATCGAACAAGATTTACAAATCAAGAAATTAATACAAAAGGAGTGCTATATACATGGAGATTTTTGGTCTATTCGGATTTGTTTTTGGAATATCTGGATTTACCTTTGGAATAATTGGAATGACTTTTGGTTCTAATACTCAATCTAAAATAAAAAAATTAGAAAAAAGAATTGAAGAATTAGAAAAAAATAAAAATCAGTAGCCATTCTCTTTATTCTCGATTTAAATTACAAAACGAATAGGCCGATATTAATCAACCTCCAATAATAAGACATTATGTTAACCGAGCATGTATATGGTATACATTGTTTCTTGTTCAATTAACTGGCAGTTTAGTTATACAAGTAATTGGATATTTGTGGTAATATGAAGGTGAATGAGAGAAGAATTTATGGAGGTTACTCTATGGACTACAATCTTTTTAGAACTTTACCAGAAATACCAAATCCTAAATACATTGTATTTAGTGATTTTGATGAAACGTACTTTCCTCACCAATTAACCGCCGAACGAAAAAGTCAAATACAAGCATTAGAACAGACTATCGTAGAAAAAAGTAGAGTTTCTGGTTTACTTTTTGGCTTGGTAACGGGTAGTGATATTGAGGCTGTTCTTGAAAAAATGAAGAGGGGTGGATTTCAGTATCTTCCTCATTTTATTGCAAGTGATTTGGGAACAGAAATTCATTATTTCAACAAGTTAAAACAAGGCGAAATTGATGAAGAATGGCTTAGCAGGTTTGATAATGACAATTACCATCCCGATAAAATAAAAGAGATAGTTGATTTGTTAGCTTCTAAAAATATTGCTTTAGATAGCCAATCACAGATGGGTGCATCAAAATACAAAAGCAATTACTACTATTTCTGCAAGAATAAAGAGGACGATCAATTAAACCTTAACCATATTAGACAAGTTGCTAGTGATTTTAAAATTAGTATAAACATCAATCAATGTAATCCTTTGGCTGGAGACCCAGAGAATGCATATGATATTGATTTTATCCCTTTAGGGACTGGAAAAGACGAGATTGTGAGATATATATTAGCAAAATTTAAGATAGACCGACAAAATGCAATTGCCTTCGGTGATAGTGGTAATGACTTAAAAATGTTACAGGCTGTAAAATTCGGTTATTTACTTGAGAATGCTACAAGTGAGGCAAAAAATGGACATGGACGTTTAACCATAGGTTCTTATTCAGAAGGAATACTTAACACCATTAAAGAGCTAGTTGTGTAGTAGTGATTGGAACCATTTTTTATAAGTTTTTAAATTAAATGGTCTTTGTTTGTGAAACAAACGGGTGCTAATGTTAAATAAACAAGATACATTGACTTCCGCTTTCGATCATTATGTAAATGAGCCGTCCATATGACGGCTCATTGTATGTTTTGCTTAGCGTGAGTTTTTTCCAAAAAGCTGGCGGTACCCCGGTACGCATTTGCGGTACATACCAGCTTTTTCTTAATGGGGTCCCGCCACATACCCATCAACCTAAAAAGAACGAGTTACCCCAAAACAATAAAAAGCGAGCAAAATGTACACATTTTTCGTACAGAGGGTATTATGAGATTTTAAGTCGTTGGATGTGTGGCGAGATTATATGAAAAAAAGTTTTGCTCTTTTAACCAAAAACGGTCGTTTATGGTTAGATGAACTACTCGTAGCTATTTATGTGATGCCCATTTTTTTAGATGTAATCAAAGGGAGAACAGTTACATCATGAATTTGCCAAATTCCTTGTATCTGTTGTCTCATAAGGAAGAATCTCGTATATTTTTGCAGCAAGTGCCTGAGGAGACTCCCTTGACCCTCTTTTAATCCAATCAGTAACAATATTGAAGATACCGCCTGCTAAAAACAGGATTTGCATTCTGCTCATGTTATGATTGCGCGTAATGTCCGCTTGAAAGACCTTTTCCATTGTATAATTCAAATACTCAAGCATCATACTAGATATATTTAAATCAATTAACTTTCCTGACGGCTTCTGTGCAGACACAAACCCCTCTATGATATATTCAATAATTAGCTGCATACTTTCATATGGATCCAAACTATCAACCTCTTTTAAGAATTGTTGAACAATTTCATCCACAGACGCTTGCACCACGTCGTAAACGTTTCGGTAGTATTTGTAGAATGTGACTCTGGCAACTCCAGCCTTTTTGCAAATAGCCGTTACCGTTATATCTTGTAGTTTATGTTCATGCAACAGTGCGCTCAATGCATCCATAATGTATCTCTGAGAGTGTATACTGTCTTCTCTTGACTTTCTCAAAGCTAACACATCCCTTCATTCTGTTCGTTTTAAGTGCAAATCAGCACATAGTGCTTGAAAGATGAAAATTCACTGCTATACTTACACATGTAAGCACAATTGTTAGTGTAGTGATAACGTCATTGTATAAAAGGACATTATTGCTGTCAATGTGTGCCATTTCCGTTGTTTCCTATTGGAAGTTTACCGCCATTTTACAAGTTATAAATAGGGAGGGATATTCAGATACAATTTATAATCAACATTTCAAAATCTCATTATATGAATAATAGGAAAATAAGCGTTTGTGCGTTTATTGATTACAACGCAAGAAAAAGTAAAATTTTCGACAAGAATAGGGTGAGATTCAATTGGCAAAATATCTGTATAAGTTAGGCTATTGGGCAGTAAATCATAGAAAAAAGGTTGTATTCAGTTCACTCGCAGTTCTTATTGCATTAGTGCTTTTTGCAATCAACATGGGTTCCTCTTTCAAGGACGAGCTGAGTATTCCGAATACACCGGCAGATAAAGCAGGAAAAGTAATTGAAAAAGAGTTTAAAGCGATGCAACCAGCAGGTGCCCAAGTAAAAGTGGTATTTAAAGCACAAAAAAACGAAACCTTGGAGTCAGCGGAAGTACAACAGAAAATTGCAGGAGTTCTTGAAGAGATAAAAAAAGACTCAGCTGTTGATTCTGTGGCAGCACCGATGCAACTGCAGAACCTCAGTGAAGATAAGACAATTGGATATGCAGTTGTTACGTACAAAGTAAAAGCAGAAAAGGTTACAGAAGCTTCTAAGGATAAGATTTTAGATAGTATTGAAACAACAAGGAATGCCGGCATTCAAACGGAGTTATCAGGAGGCGATGTTACGTTTTCTGACTCAGAGACTTCAGGTATGACTGAAATTGTTGGAGTTCTTGTTGCCTTCGTAGTCCTGGCATTTACCTTTGTGTCTTTTCTAGTAGCTGGACTGCCGATTCTCACTGCGATAATCGGATTAGCAATTGGAATGCTAGCAATCATGATTGGAACCAATTATGTGGAAATCCAATCAGTTTCCTTATCATTAGCTGCCATGCTGGGACTCGCAGTAGGCATAGACTATGCACTCTTCATTATCAATCGTTTTAGACAGCAGCTTGCACAAGGAGATTCTGTTCCAGAATCTGTTGCCATCGCAACTGGTACAGCGGGAAGTGCCGTAATTTTTGCAGGATTAACTGTTATTATTGGTCTTTTGGGATTGTCTGTTACAAAGATTCCATTCCTGATAGCGATGGGCGTATCTGCTGCCTTTACTGTGCTCGCAGCAGTGTTGGTGTCCCTCGTCATATTACCAGCCATATTGGGGCTTGTCGGCCATAAGATTGCCCCATCTAAACAAAATCGATTCTTGCAAAAGATGACTGGGGCAGGTAAGAACCATGCTGGCTCAAATAAATGGGGGGAATTTGTCATAAGACGTCCTCTGATTGTAACGATTTTCGCAATCGGACTACTTGCAGTGATTTCGATTCCGTTTTTCCATATGAACCTTGGCCTGCCTTCTGATGGAACAACAAAGTCCACAGAAACGACAGAAAGAAGAGCATATGATTTATTGACGCAAGCGTATGAGGAAGGATTTCATGCTTCTTTAATGGTAGTAGCAAAATCAGAAGAAGCAACAGCTGAAACGCAAAATGCTATGAACACCATCGCAAAAGAATTGGGTAACCTACCTGACGTGAAAAGTGTGACACCAGCTATCCCGGGGCCTTCTGGAAAGATTTATATGATTTCTATCACACCAAAAACTGGACCTGACGATACAAAGACGAAGGATTTGGTAAAAGCAATCAGGGACAAATCGAACCAAACCGAGAAAAAAAATGAAATTGAACTAATGGTAACGGGCACAGCAGCGATGAATATTGATATTGTGCAAAAGCTGAGTGACGCCTTGCCAGTTTTCGCTGCCCTTATTGTGGGACTTGCGTATGTACTCTTAGTTCTAGTGTTTAGATCTCTGCTCATTCCATTAAAAGCAGTATTAGGGTTTCTACTTTCTCTTGGCGCTACGTTGGGAGCCGTGGTATTTTTCGTGCAGGATGGACATTTCCAAAATATATTTAGGTTCCCGGCTGCCGGTCCGATCTTAGCCTTCTTGCCTGTCATTCTGATTGGAATCTTGTTCGGACTCGCCATGGACTATGAGGTGTTCCTAGTGAGCAAGATGCGGGAAGTATATACGCATACAGGTGATCCGAAGAGAGCTATTGTAGAAGGAATGCGGGAGAGCGGGAGAGTCGTAGTCGCAGCGGGATTAATTATGATGTCTGTATTTATTGGATTCATGTTGGCGCCTGATACCATCATTAAATCCATAGGCATGGCTCTTACATTCGGTGTTTTCTTTGACGCATTCATCGTGAGAATGACAATCGTACCTGCAGTCATGATTCTCATGGGTAAGTCAGCCTGGTACTTGCCAAAATGGCTGGATAAAATTTTGCCTAACATTGATGTTGAAGGAGAAAGCATTATACATGGCGTAGAAAACAAAAGTGAAAAAATATATAAACAGAACAGTTAAAGTTAATTCATAGTTGTATTCATTTAAAAAACCGCTTCCCTATAAAATAGAAGCAGTTTTTTAGAGAAAGTATAGATCCTCCTTAGCTAATTAGGGGTCACCATACATGCCCATCAACTTAAGAATGGAAACAAAATGAACTTTCACTCAAATAAACTACAACACTCTTACAACACTTTTATTGAGAGATTCATAAAAAAACGTCATCCTTTCTAATTTAGCTTGTTTAGAAAGGATAGCGTTTTTTTGTATTGAAGTGTATTAAAATCTCTTAAGTTGAGGGGACATGTTATGCTGAGTCCATATAGATAAAAAGAAATGTAAAAAAACCCCGGGATTCCAGCATTCTGTTCAATAAATCAATAAGATATATTATTCAATTATTGAAAAGGAGCGTCGTATATAAACCATGTTCCATCTTTTTTATACATATGGAATTGAATATCTTTACCTCTCCATCGGGGCATATTAATAACTGCAGAATCTTTGTGAGCTTCGTTTATTACTACGGATGATCTGGCAAACTTAAAAAATGAGAGCATTTTTTCATGGAGTTCAAGCCTTGCTTTTAAAAATTGCTTCTTCTCCTCAATCTTTACTTCATCATTTTTATAGAAAAGGTAAGTTGTTTCATAATTTTTTTCTTGTATTGAATGTAAATATAATCTTACTACTGTTTTAGGGTTCTGATCTTTTAATGTATAAATATCTTGAGTTTTTTGTAGTTTATTATATAATTTTTGTTCTGTATGATTTAAATCTGTTAAATATGGTGAAAGAGGAAATAAAATCCAAAGAAGAAAGATTACTAAAGTAAATAAACCTATTTTTTTCTTATTCATCATATAGAAGCCCCTCATAAATTAATTAATAATATATAAATATAATAATATATGTAATAGAGCTTTACTACTTTTTTATTACAAAGGGACCCGACCTATACCCATCAAATTAAGAAAAACAAATACCCTAAAACGAGAAAATTGACCTTTCTAGATGAAAATATACAATTTTTTTGTTTTGGGGGCGTTATAAGATTCTTAAGTTGATGGGCATGGGGTCACCATATCAAAAAAGAAAATTGTACGTTCAGACACATTTCAGACACAAATCAACCTATTCTCTTTACGTTAAGGAAAAGATGTTATTAAGATAAGATAAATAAAAAAAGTGTAGATAGAAGGTTCTACACTTTTTTCTGTAAATAGAAATAAAACAACACGCCATCAACTGTATTTTGTACCCCATACTCTGCTCCATGAAGTTCTAAAATGTTTTTTGAAATGGCAAGTCCAAGACCTGTTCCACCTTGTGAGCGTTGACGAGCTGTATCAACTCGGTAAAAACGATCCCAAATTTTATCTAATTGATCTTCTTCAATATGAGCACCTTTATTTTCGATGCAAAATTTTATGCGATTTGGTTCATCTATTGTAGAAATAATAATATCCTCTTTTTCTGGCGTATAACGAATAGCATTCGTTATAAAATTTGTGAGTACTTGTTCTATACGATGGTAATTTGCAATGACTTCAATTGCAGAAAGATGTGTGTGAACTTTTAATTGCTTTTTTGTTATCTCCAAAGATAATTGTTGACATATATGCTGAATTGTTTTGTCAATATAAAAAACATCCATCTGCATTTTATACGTACCAGACTCAAATTTTGCTAACTCAAGCATATCGACAATCAACATATCCATCTTATCTACTTCTTTTTCCATTGCCTTAAAGTAATACTCTTTCGGTTCTGGTGCAAATACTTAGGAAAGATATAAAGAGGCAAAAAGTTTCCTAGTGGAATCTAGTCTTAAGCAGCAATTCCAAATAGTTGATGGATGAAATTCACTTGATTTTGGACAGACTTGTCCAGTAAAATAAGTTGCCCTTTTTTTACCATATGCATAGCTTCTATTCCAGAAATAATGTATGTAGCTGTGCGAAAGGATTTCAATCCTAACATCGAACGAACTCGCTTTTTAATAAACCGATGATCTTGTTCCACTATGTTATTGAGATATTTCACTTGCCTTAGTTGGATGCCTAATGGCATCTTTTTTTCTTTTCTCAATTCTTCAACTGCTATAGGATAAG
>NZ_KB895624.1:0-11975 GCF_000374885.1 Bacillus sp. 105MF
TCATTCATCATATCATATTCTCCCCCCTAGTAAAAAAATGAATACATATTAGGGGTATTTGTTTTGCAATATAATTGCCATAAAATCTCCGACATTTAATGAATTAGAACTCTGAAAAACAGTTGACTAATCGTAAGAAAAGGTATCGAGACCATTCATGCCCTATATAAACAAAGACGAAGTCTTCAAAGAGACTCCGCCTTTTCAACGTACAATGAACTTCAACAATTACTAGCTACTTCCTAAACATTGTTCCTCATTTACCAACCTGTTTATACTTTTTTCAAACTTTGCAACAGAACCGGTGGCGTGCATCATCTAGTTAGCCAGCATTTGCGGAGATAGGGCGGTGCCTAATCGGGCAAAATGCTGTTCTTGCCGATAGAAGGATAGCTGTCCAGTTTGACTTCACATCTAGCGGCGATAGGTGATGGTTTCTAACGTGGGTTTGGCGGCGGCAGACGAAGTGTGTTCCTCCGTTTGGTCAAATAAATTCATTTACCTACGACACAACAAGCAGACCAATCCCAAGATTAGAAAGAAAAAATCTGTGATATACTAATGAGCAGTAATACGAAATGAACTAACGGGCGGGGATACACATGAAATTGGAGCGATTGATCTCCATAATCTACAAGCTGCTGAATCACGAAGTTTTGTCTGCCTCCATGCTGGCTGAAGAGTTTCAAGTTTCCCAAAGAACCATCTATCGGGATATCGATGTGATCTGTGCTGCGGGTTTCCCGGTCGTATCGTATCAGGGATCTAATGGCGGATATGGCATGATGGACGGATACAAAATGGATAAAAGCCTGCTCGGTTCTTACGATGTCAATTCCCTGATTACTGTTCTCAGAAGCCTCTCCACTGTGTTTGAAGACAAGCTTGCGCAGGGGACCATCGAAAGACTGCAGACGATTGGACCGGAGCATCACGTCACGAGTCTGTCCGTGGACTTGGAAACCCACCGCACGGAGCCCGACGCGCTTCGCCATTTACGCACATCCATTATCCAGCAAAATATCGTCCGCTTTGATTATATCAATGCAAGGAATGAACGCACGACCCGTGATATGGAACCGCTGAGGCTTCATTTTAAATATCGTAATTGGTACATTTATGGGTTTTGTCGAACTCGGCGAGATTATCGGGAGTTCCGACTGTCTCGGTTGATGAATTTGTTCGTGACACAGGAAACTTTTCAACCGCATCACGAGGTGCCGGAAGAGGTTGCTTTGTCAAACAAGGGATGGCAAGATCAGTTGGAGGATGTAGTGATCCGGGTGGGGAAGGAGGCTTTGGCGGAAGCGATGGATCAGTTTCACCAGGTTGATAAGCAATTTCATGCCGATGGAAGTATGACGATGCGAATTCCTGTTTATAAGCCATTGAGAGCACGATGGCTCTGGTCCATTCTGCTAAGTTTTGGAAGTGGTGCCGAAGTCCTGGAGCCCCTAGCACTGCGTGGAATCATCAAAGAACAACTTCAAAATACGCTCAAACTTTATGAAGATATATGACAGACTGTTGTCATATATCTTTTTTTATTATAACTATAGGAACAAAATCAAATCCATGATAAGTCAAAAGGAGACGATACGAATTATGAATCATCCAATAGCAATGTATAACTACCACATATGGGCTAACCAAACGATTCTTGGGAGAATCAAGGAACTCCCGTCCTCTGTGCTGAGTCAAGAAGTGAACAGCTCGTTTCCCACCATCGCCCATGCCCTTAGTCATATCTATGCGGTTGATAAGATGTGGTATCTGGTTTTAACAGGCAATGGAATGCAAGAGGCGCTGCAAGCATGCATACCATTGAATGAGAGTATCCTGTCTTCTGTAGATGAATACGCTCATAACTTTGCCGAGTTAGCGGAACAATACAGAGAATGGTTCCGAAGCCAGACCGATTTGGAGCAAACCATTCTGCTTGAAAATCCATTTGCCAGCATCCGCCAAACACGGTTGTCGGAAATTGTACTGCATGTGGTCAATCACGGGACCTATCACAGGGGCAATGTTTCTACAATGTTGCGTCAGTTGGGCCACGCATCTACCATGAACGACTATTCACTTTTTTGGTATCAGGAATCTGTGGAATCAATTTAATCTCTGACGTCGAGAGAGTATGTCGATGATATCCAGTGCAGTTTTCTGTACAACGGACAGGAGAACTTCGATATGATGAAATGACAGCATCAGTATCTAAATCCACAGCAAGAACGTATAAAAATCGTTTTTGTACCTTGGTTAAAGCACCGGAGGTTGCTTTGAATTTAATCAATTTAGTCTAAAAAGGTCGATATTTCTGAGAACAGAGAAATCGACCTTTTTACTGCTTGTAAAATGAATATATGCATCCTTATACCCTCTTGCTCATAACTTCAATATTGACTAGAGTCAAAGGTTATATAATGAATATAATTACTTTCCATACTTAGAAAGGAGATGGTTTTATCTATGGAAATTGAAAATCTAATTCCAGTAAAATCGAGAGAAGATTTAAGGGTTTGGCTACAAGGAAATTGTAAAACTGAAAAATTTTGTTGGGTAGTAGTTAGTATGAAGCCAACCCCAGATACGTTGCTATATTTGGACGCGGTCGAAGAATCTTTGTGCTTTGGATGGATTGATGGAGTCAAAAAGAAAATATCTGAAACCCAACTGGCGCAGAGACTGTCTCCTAGAAGCAAAAAAAGTTCATGGACTGAATTGAATAAAGAACGTGTCCGCCGCCTCGAAAAGTTGGGATTAATGAAAGACGAGGGAAGAAGGGTACTTCCTGATATGGATTACGATTCTTTTAAAATAGATAGGGTTATAGAGGAAAGGCTAAAAGAGGACGGGCAAGTATATGAGAATTTTTTGGCATTTCCAGCTCTTTATAAAAGAGTTCGGATTGACACGATACAAAGCAATAAAAATCAGCCAGAATTATTTAAGAGTAGATTAGACAAATTTATAACGAACACTAAAGAAAATAAAATGTACGGTCAATGGAATGATAATGGACACCTACTAGATTATTAAGATGCGCTAGATCGAATAGAGATAAATTGTTTGTTAAGTTGGTGCTATAAGTGAGCGTCAATAACCCACCCCTATCGGCTGAACCCATATCTATGAAACATTGAATTCTCAAGTTTATAAGGGTGAGCTTGATTATTTTATTTTTAATGTATTTTAGAGGTGTTTTTTAGGCATACGGCAACAAATTCTTCTTTTTTGAGCCACTCGGCAATTTTCATAGTTTTTAAGGCATTTTACTATACCGAATACGAAAAAACTATAAAAATGGGATTATAAAGTACATTTATCTTCAGTGGCTCCAAAAGTAAAGAATCGTTGCCGTATGCCATCTTTTCCTTAACGTAAAGAGAATAGGTTGATTTGTGTCTAAAATGTGTCTAAACGTACAATTTTCTTTTTTTGATATGGTGACCCCATGCCCATAAACTTAAGAATTTTCACTCCCCCTAAGTACAAAAAAACGTATTTCTTTCTAATGTCGTTTTTAAATAAAGTCACGGTGTTTATAAAAAAGTTGTGATATTTTATCTCCTTTAATTAAGAAATTCTAAGTAGGTCTTAATCAAACATCTTTTAAAAATGGAATGTCTATTCCAAAAAAAAACGAATCCTTTTTCAAAATAGATGCGTTTTTTTATCGTACAATATAAGTTTACAAAGTATTTTTGATCGAACTTTTTTATAAAGCTTCACAAATACTCCATACAAAAATTTTAGCTACATGGTTCTTCCAGTTTTTTTAGCTTATTCTCCACTCTTATAAACATACTGATTATTAGTAATAGCATAGCTCCCATAATTAAAAGTATTGCAGTGGAAGGGTTATTTAAAAACAGGCTGATAATACTTCCTAGTATAATAATTATAACTCCATTTTGTGTCATGATTTCAGAGCTATACCTATTTCCAGCTTCCCAAAGTTTCATGTTTTTCATAGACCTAGTTGTTCGATAGCCAAATATTACATTAATATCTGTTGGTGGTCTTTTTTTCAATAGTAATGAAGTTGATATAAAGATAATTCCAATTACCAGACTTACTCCTATATTCACAAGACTGTATATCATTTTAACCATCTCCATAAAATGTTATTATAAACTAATTATACTATTTTAATGGTGTTTTGTGGCGGCACTCTGACATTTATAAAATCACTATTTGTGGCTTTAAAATAAAGTTACGACGTGTAAAAAGAGATGCGATGCTTGTTACTTTGCTTCTTTCAATTAAAGAATTCTAAGGGATTTTTAATCAAACTTTTTTATAAAAGGGGAAAGTTCATCCCAAAAGAGAGGAATCCATTTTGATTAATCTTTTTTCTTAGTCCTATGCCCATAAACTTAAGAGATTTTAATACTCTTAAGTACAAAAAAACGTTATTCTTTCTAAACAAGCTAGATTAGAAAGGATGACGTTTTCTTATGAATCTCTCGATTCAAGATGAGCTACAACCATTTGCGAAAGAATTACAGCGATATGTTACACCTGTATTTTTAGAAGAACTTGCAAGAGAAATCGGATTTATAAAGCGAAAACGTAAGTTTTCCGGCTCGGATTTAGCTAATATTTGTATTTGGGTCAGTCAACGGATGGCAAGTGATCCCTTAGTCCGATTATGTAGTAGGCTTCATGCAGCTACTGGTACTTTACTCAGCCCTGAGGGCTTAAATAAACGTTTAAATGAGAAAGCAGTTTTGTTTTTAAAACATATTTTTTCTTTACTATTACAACAAAAGGTATGTGAACAAACGCAAATTTCTAACCGTCTCTTTTCTTATTTCCAACGAATCCGTATCCTAGATGCCACCGTATTTCAAGTGCCAAATACTTTAGAGAATGTATATCCAGGCTCTGGAGGATGTGCCCAAGCAGCTGGAATCAAAATTCAATTAGAATATTAGACTCGTTTATAATTTAAGCTAATGTTAAAAAAATATTATATTCTAATGTTATAATTAGGTGTATAAAAAACATTAAAGGAATGGATATATATCATACAGACTATCAATATTAGACACTTAACTGATATCTGTTTAACATATCAACAGTCTAGATTTTATGTTAAGAGAATACCTAATGATTTCTTATCTATTGCAAAGAAGCGGTTCGCTATACCAGCAGAAGATCATATTTTCGCTTTTTTAAGTTGTAGTCTTTTTAATACTGGAAAAGCTGGTGTTTATTTCACAAGTTCAGGATTATATTGGAAAAATTGTTTTTTAGCTAAAGGGAATATACAGTGGAAACAATTATCTCAAGTACAAAAAATTGAGTGTACCAATGGGACATCTCTTTCTTTTGACTCGCAAGAGATGTTTAGTATTGGTGGAAGTGACTATCCAATAACATTATTTAAAGAATTAATTGAAACCATTAGAGATTCATTCCATCATTCAAAAAGTTATGATATCCAGCCTATAATACAGGTTAATCATATACAAGAAACATGTATCCTTTTTGAAGTATATGGTGAATTGTTAGAAGAAGATAATGGTTTATATGCAAATAATCATATTCCTATAAAAAAACATAAAAGTATTCTAAGTATGTTCTTCCGAATGACGAAGAAATTATTGCTTTCTTAGATACCTCTCTCCTGGGTAGTTTGGGTAGGAGTGCAACTGGTATTCTGGTATGTAAATCAGGAATATATTTTAGAGAAAACTTTGTAAGCTTATACTTTCCTTGGTATATTTTTCGCAATACTCCTATTACCTTAATCTCATATGAATTAGAAATTGGAAAAGGGAATAGATTTCACATTAGAGATTGCGGTATGCCCAGTAAAGAAATTTTATTATTCCTAAAAAAATTACAACAAAAAAATTAACATGGTATACGACGAGGGTACGAATCAATTGAATGCATAGTTGCTATTTCTAAGATACAAATATATAAAAGAAAAAAGATACTTTCACATAGAGAGTATCTTTTTTAGTCTACAACCATTTTTCAACAGTATAATACTGTATTCTATAGTCTAAAACATTTTTTAATGAAACAGTATTAGACTTTCTTAAGTTGATGGGCATGTATGGTGACCCCTATTAAGAATTCTATAATAAATGTTTGATTTCTAGCACAGCTTGGTAACCAAAATAAATACCAAAACCAATTAAAATAATACCTGCTGAAATGGAAAACCATTTCATAACAACACGATTTACAAAGCGTCTACCTAAATGAATGGATGTAGCCATAAATAAATCCCACAACATAATACCTGCAAAAATAGCTGTACTATACCATAGAGCCTGTTCTTTCCCAATCGTATTTATTGCATTAGTGAGAACTGAACCATAAATCCCTATCCAAAATACAATGTTTAGTGGATTTGAAATAGCAATGGCGAATCCGGATAGAAAGGATTTGAAGGGATGTTCCTTTTCGCCTGTTAAAGAATGCTGTACTTGTTTAGGAGCATCTTTAATACTTTCATATCCTAAGTAAAGCATTGTAACAAAACCAAAAATCCAAATACAAAGTTGGGCAATTGGAGTCGTTAGATATGTCGAAACACCAAAATAAATTAGTAACATCATAATTATATCTGCTGACATTGCGCCTACTCCTACCAACCAGGCACTCCAAAAACCATTCTTTATTCCTTTATTTATTTGAGCTACATTAATTGGACCTACAGGAGCAGAAAGAGAAACTCCTAACAATATATAGCTAAATATCATGCTAATCATATTTCTTTGCACCTGTAATAGGACATCTTACTACACTTTCATCATTCGTCTCGGGTAACATATATTGTCTCCATTCGTATGAATCTTTTGTACCATAATCACCTATATCGGGGTGAATTGAAATGTCATCATATGCTAACAATCGTTTTCTAATGACTTTACGAACTTGTTTCCCTTGTTTTGTATCGCCTGTAATATCATCCAGGGTTCCTCGAGGTTGTAAAGTAATTTCGAGACCAGTGTCTGTGTATCTACTCTTTCTCTCATCATAAATAGGAGCTCTACAGACCACAAATATGGGTTCACCCGCAAAACAAAATTCCCACTTAGCATGATAAGGGTCTGTTGGTATCTCTGGATTCCATGGTTCAGGGTCATGTTTTATTAAAAATTGTAGTACATTCCAGAATTGTTTTTTATACTCTTCAGCCATCAATTGTTTATCTGAAGGCTTGAAAAATATTACGAGTGTAGTTCGTTTTGCAATTTGTTGATATGTTTTTATATATTCATAAATCCCATCTCTAAGTTTCATTAACTCTCTTTCATCATAGGCCGAATCGGCAAATAAATATCTGGACCATCCATGTTTCTCAGAATCTACTGCAAAATAACAAGGGAATGGCTTAGAATTATCCATAATGCTAGTATGAAAATTATTGAAAGATTGTATTTTCCAATCTTCTAAGAAGTCTATACTTTGTTCTTTAAGAATTCTTTTTTGATTATACAAATAAGATTTGGTAGATTGTATTACCATTCTAGCTCCTCCTTAGTATGCCTATAAATTTATTATTTTTTCTCATAAAATAAAATACTATTTTTCACTATATCTAAAATTTTATCGATATCTTTTGTGTGTATTTCAATTGTTAACTCAGGTACGCCTGGAGATAGTAGAAACTTATTATAGTTATAAATTTTTCGATCTATAACTAGGGTAATTTCCTCTTGATATCCGAATGGTGCTACACACCCAGGAACACAAGAAGTTTTTTCAATTAACTCTTCTTCTGAACAAATAGAAATTCTCTTGCCTGTTAGCTCTTTCATAAGTTTTGAATCTAATTTTTCTTCCTCAATGGTAACAAGTACATAATTGTTTCCAGATTTGTCTTTTAAAAATAAGCTTTTACTTGGGACTCCTTCCAAGTTGAATCTTTCTCTAATCTTTCTATCTGTATCATAATTTAAAATTGGTTCATGTTCATATTGCGAATAAGGTATATCGGCTTCTTCTAAAAGTTGTATTACTTGATTATACATATTCATTCTCCTTTTGCATTTTGTTTACTGAATAATACGCTTTTTATATCTATATAACTAATATTTTCTTAATAGTTCCAAATGAACAATTGGAGATACTTAGATTAATGGTAATAATAAGTATTTACCCCTTAATATTCTATATTAGGAATATATCACAACTTTTTTGCTATTTTTAAAAATTTTAAACTTTTCTTATGTAATAAAGTATTGATAAATATTTTTCTGATTTCTTTTCGGGTTTTGAGGGTTCTGGTGCAAATATGATTACGTAGATAATCCAACATGAATGTTACATTTTTATGTGAATGAGTTGTTCGGGAATTAGTATAAAAATCCGTATTTTTATACTTTGTAAAGATTGAATGTTCGTAATTAATCTCATATTTTTGTGTGTATTTTGACAGCATTCGAGGTTTGCATCAGAACCAACGCAACAGCTTTGTCATTAAATCGTTGATTGAGTCCTTCTGGACTCATCAATACACCTGTTCCTTCTTCTAAAGCCCCACATAAACGGTTCAAAGAATGACTCGCAACCTGTTGCCCTAAGCCAATACATAAAGCAGATAAATCTTGTGCTTTATATTTACTTGTACGTTGAACAAATCCTGTCTTCTTTGCGATTTGTTTTAAGGCTTGTGGAGAAAAAATGGATTGTAACTCTTGAGAGAGTAATTGAAATTCTTTCGAAATGGAAAGTTTGGTCATTTGATTGATTCTCCTATTCTATCTACTTATTATCTATATATAGAATGGATAAATAGAAAAAGTCATAAAAAAACGTTATCCTTTCTGTATATTTCCACAGGAAGGATAACGTTCTTTTACAATATTAAACAGCCTAAACTTTTAAATTAAGAGTTCCGTTTTGACACGAACATATGGCTAACTTGGTAAACGATAGGATATAAAAACACCAAAAAGATTAATGGTTTATTATGCATATGGTTAAAATTCCATGTACCTTCTGATAAAAATAAAGTACCTAAAGTTATTACATACATCACAAAACAACAAATCGATAAGCTTTTCTGTCTGATATGTAAAAACATTTCATCAATAAAATGCTCACTCTCTTTTTTACCTTTCAAAATTCTCTTCATAAATAATGATTGCAAAATAACTGTTGCTACAAATAACGAAGTTATAGAAAGCTGTTGCTTTTCATACCATTCAAAAGCAAGTAAACCCATAATCACAATGTATAAACAAGTAAATAAGACATTAATTCCATTTTTCATTTGTTCCTTCTCCTTATCTAGCTTTTATAAATAAATAATTGATCAACTGTTACACCAAGAGAGTTAGCTAAATTAAAAGCAAGTTCCAATGTAGGATCATATTTGTTATTCTCAATCGCATTAATCGTTTGTCTCGAAACATGACATAATTTAGCTAAATCTTCTTGGGAAAGCTTTTTCTCCTTACGTAAAATACGAATTATGTTCTCCATTTTTATGAACATCACCTCTAATTTTGTCAAAAACTTTTTACATTATTAGTTTATATAATTCTACTATAAATGTCAAAAACTTTTTACAGTTATATACACTACTAATAGTTTTAAAAGCTTTCTTACAATAAAAAACGATAGTCCTCCTACATCTTAGATAGAAAGAATACCGTTTTTTCATTTTGGGGGCTTTTTCTTTGTTAGCTTGATGGCAATGTTTCCGTACCCCATGCCCATCAAGCTAAAATTTTGAAGTATCCCATGCCCATCAACTTAAGATTATGTAGGTTTAATTTTAAATAATGTTTATTTATCTAAATCATTTTAGATAAATGCAAAATTACATATTTGTTATACAAATTGAGTAAATTCAACATTCTAAAGTAATTTGCAAATTAATTCGCACTAAATTAATAATATTAATATGAATTATTTTCCATTTAATACAAAATTATACCTTTACATTAGAGGGGACTGAAAATATAATTTTCCTACAAATTAAATTTTCTGTTAATTTAATTTGTAGAAAATTAGAATAGAGGAGAAAGAACATGAAAAAAAACCGAAGTTTAACAGTATTATTATCAGCTAGTATTGTTGCTACATCAATTAGTTTACCGACATCTGGCTATGCAGCTACACCAAATAATGTGCTATCTACAGAAAAGTATAATGAAACTATTAAATCCACAGAATTTATCTCTGGAGAACTCACTACACCATCTTCAAAAAATACCGAGGATGTGGTGCTTCGTTATATTGATGGAAATAAGGACAAATATAAAATAGGTTCAAAGAGTGCTAAAGAATCATTTACTGTAAAGAAACAAGAACAGGATCAACTTGGATCAAAAGTTGTTCGTTTACAACAAACTTATAATGGTGTTCCAGTATGGGGCTCTACACAAGTTGCACACGTGAATGATAAAGGGGTATTAACCGTTTTCTCAGGAACTGTCATACCTGATTTGGATCAAAAATTACAGCAGCCAAACAAAAAAGTATCTTCTGAAGAAGCTGTTTCTATTGCAGAAAAAGAATTAGGATTGACACCAAACTATACTGTGAAACCGACATCGGAACTCGTTGTATATACGAAAGATGACACAGTAACATATGCCTATCATGTCCATTTAGGATATTTATCACCTCAACCAGAGAGTCATGATTATTTTGTTGAAGCAGCAACCGGAAAGGTTCTAGACCATATCGAGGTTTTACATGCAGTACAAAGTCCCAAAAGCCTTACTGGAACAGCAACAACGGGTACAGGAAAAGATTCATTTGGTAATACAAAAAATCTGAATCTCTTAAAATCTAATAATGCTTATTATTTAGTAGATACTACACGTGGACAGGGGATTTACACGTATGATGCACAAAATCAAGGGAATGATGATGACACTTCTTTTCTTCCAGGTGTCCTTTTAAGTAATACTACTAACAGTTTTACAAGTAAAAATGCACAGGCGGCTGTTGACGCACACGCTTATGCAGGGGTAGTTTATGATTATTATAAAAAAGTTCAGGGAAGAAATTCTTATGACGGGAACGGCTCCAAAATTATTTCATCTGTTCATTTCGGACAACAGTACGGGAATGCATTCTGGAGTCCAGAATTAAAGCAAATGGTATATGGAGATGGAGATGGTTCAACACGACCATTTACAGCTGCTATTGATGCTATTGGCCATGAACTAACACATGCAGTAACAGAAACATCATCAAATTTAGTATACCAAGATGAATCTGGTGCGCTTAATGAATCGATGTCAGATATTTTTGGTACATTAATTGAATACTATAAAGGTACAAATCCTGATTATTTAATTGGTGAAGATTTATTTTTCCAATCAGGACAAGCACTTCGATCTATGAGTGATCCAACACAATATGGTGATCCAGACCATTATTCAAAACGCTACACAGGATCTAATCAAAGCAAATTAGTACATACAAATAGTGGTATTATTAATAAAGCGGCGTACCTAATTGCAGAGGGTGGTACTCATTATGGAGTAACAGTGAGTGGTATTGGTAAAGAGAAGATGGGTAAAGTCTTCTACCGTGCAAATACTCAATATCTAACAGAATCAGCAACGTTTTCTCAAGCAAGACAAGCTACTTTACAATCGGCCGCAGATTTATATGGAGCACAATCACCTGAAGTTACATCGGTAAAGAAAGCTTTTGATGCTATTGGCGTTAACTAATGTTTATTCAATGTCTCTATTTCAACAAGATTTTTCAATAATTTATTAATTCAAATGATACTCTCCCATCTCAAGGCTGCGTTTGGGTGGGGAAGTATTCATATACTCCATCGAATGAGGTAAACGGCGCGTTCGATGAATCTAGCTGATCTTCCATCATTCCTATAAGGGGTCACCATACATGCCCATCAACTGGTTCTGGTGCAAATACTTAGGAAAGATATAAAGAGGCGAAAAGTTTCCTAGTGGAATCTAGTCTTAAGCAGCAATTCCAAATAGTTGATGGATGAACTTCACTTGATTTTG